>QNUZ01000059.1 GCA_004347865.1 Archaeoglobi archaeon
AGAAACATCTCTTACGACCTTTTCACCTTTGTACTCAAGCCTGTATGCTTCTGCCTTGAGATCATCGGGATTTTCCGAGATTACGACGAGTTTGCAATTGGCTTTGGACAGAATCTCCTTTATTTCCGGCTTTATGTGGGATATCAGCGCAATTATTTCCTTTTTGGAGGATAAAACGAGTTCTTCGAGCTTCTCAAGTACAGACTTTCCGCGGTAAAGCTTTACGATCTCTATTTCCTCTCTTCTGAGTCTCGATATTTCATCGCGCAGAATTTCGAGGTTCTCTGCAGTCTTTTTTGAGATCATCGAGATCATCTCCTCGTTGCTGATGGCCCTAAACCTCACGGGCTTTCCGAACTCCTCCACGAAACCCTTGGCTTTAAGGCTGTTCATAACATCGTAAACGGAAGTTCTCGGAATTCCGCTGAGCTCTGCCAGCTCTCTTGCACTCAAAACACCTTTTGCGATCAGCGTTGCCAGAGCCCTTGCCTCATAATCGCTAAGCCCGAAGGACTTCAGCACTTCCACGAGTCGCATCTCGAAACTCTTCATACGCAAAATTTAAATATCTTTCGTTCCGAAAGCTACGACAGGTGAAAAGATGAGAGCAGCTGTAATCATTCTGCTTCTTTTGTTGGTATCGGTTCCTGTCTTTGCCATAAAGTACGAGAGGGAGCCTACCGTTGAGGTCTTAAGCGTAGCCTACTTGGATATCCAGAAGGGAATCACGACTCCAATAAACTCGAATTATCTTGGGAAGGGAGAAAAAATGCTGGTTGTGACAATCTACAATCCGGCCGTAATAGAAAAGATCGAATACGACAGCATTCAGGAGGCAAGCTTTTTCAATTCCCGTCAGGATTTGCTCTTCACAGCCTATAACATCGAGGTTGAGCTGATAGGGAATGATGAGGTTAAGGTCAAGGCCGGAAAAATCACGATTCCTGCTCTGCCACCTTTAACCCAGCAGATTCCTCTATACTTCCCCATCGAAGTTATCGGAAACAATGATACGGAGCTGAAGCTTGAGATAAAATACGAGAGAATTGACAGACTTGAGAGCCTTGTACCTTACGCCACTCTTACAGGCGGGGACTGGACACAGACGGTCACACTAGTAGGAACACCAAGCCCACCGCCCAATCCACCCAACTGGGTGCAAATTCAAAACACGACTACGGTTAGATACTATTCTGCCAGCAATTACGAGCTCGACTACGTTACAGAAACAAAGGAGATACCGATAAAGCTTTTCATCGAAGAGAAGGACGTTCTGCTCGAAGTTAAGGAGGTAAAGGCCGATCCACTGATTGCAGGCGGAAAGGGCAGCATTGAGCTCACGATAAAGAACGTGGGCAATAAGACTGCCAGAAATGCCTATGCAACGCTAGAGCTGCCGAAATCGCAGCAGAGCTCTACAACGAGCGCCGCACTCCCGACTTCAATGCTTCCATTTATGATGACTTCCGGCATTTCTGCCCCCGCAGCAGCTACCTCTTCATCTCAGCCGGCTTATTTCATCGGAGATCTCAAGCCCGGAGAAACTGCCAAAGCGAGCTTCTACGTCACACTTGACGTCTCGAAGGGAGGAGTGTATCCTGCAAAGCTCAAGCTCGTTTATTTGGATGACTACGGGAATCTGAAGGAAAGTGATCCAGTATCTTTCGGCATTTCAGTGCTCTCTAAGCCAGAGATCAGCGTGAAAACTGTGGATAGCAGGCTGTATGTAAACTCCAAGGG
>QNUZ01000006.1 GCA_004347865.1 Archaeoglobi archaeon
ATGCCTTAACGAGAGGCATGGGATGGGGGAGCTGTGAGCCCCCCGAACCGGCAGATGAGGGGAAGGGCGTAAAGCATCCCTTAACGCCGGAAGCTCCCGGCTTTAGCCGTGGAGTAGCTCACATAAATACTGAGGCTTTACTTTCCTTAGGTGGTTTTGGATGATGACGGGTAAGGAGTATATCGAAAGTCTGAGAAAATACAGGCCGAAAATTTACTTCATGGGAAGAAGAATAGAGAGTGTCGCCGACGACCCCATCACGGCTCCGCACGTAAACGCTGCGGCCATGACCTACGAGCTCGCTCATGACCCGAGGTATGAGGATGTTATGACCGCAGTTTCCCACCTCACTGGCGAGAGGATAAACAGGTTCAATCACATTCATCAGAGCACCGAGGATCTCGTCAAGAAGGTTCGGATGATCAGGGTTCTGGGACAGAAAACGGGAAGCTGTTTCCAGCGATGCGTCGGCTGCGATGCGATGAATGCGATCTACATCACCAGCTACAACATCGACAGAAAGTACGGAACAGAGTATCACGAAAGAGTCAGGCAGTACATAAAATACGTTCAGAAGAACGATCTGATGCCTGCAGGAGCAATGACGGATGTAAAGGGGGACAGGAGCAAGCGTCCAAGCCAGCAGGCCGATAAGGATCTGTACGTCAGGATTGTCGAAAAAAGGGAGGACGGAATAGTTGTTAGGGGCGCAAAGGCGCACATAACCGGAGCTGTGAACTCACACGAGATAATCGTAATGCCCACAAGGGCACTTGAGGCGGACGATAAGGACTACGCGGTCTCATTTGCCGTGCCCGTTGATGCGGAAGGTGTTAAGATGATCTTTGGAAGGCAAACGAACGACCTAAGAAGGCTTGACGGGGACATGGACTGCGGAAATGCAAAGTATGCAACGGTGGGAGGTGAGGCCCTAGTAATCTTTGATGACGTCTTCGTTCCTTGGGAAAGGGTTTTCATGTGCGGAGAATACGACTTTGCCGGAGAGCTCGTGGAGGTGTTCGCAACCTTCCACAGGCAGAACTACGGTGCCTGCAAGGTGGGGGTTGCGGACGTGCTGATAGGTGCAACGGCTAACGTTGCTGAGATGCAGGGAATTGCAAGAGCCTCGCACGTGGTTGACAAGATAACGGAGATGATTCACCTCGCAGAAACCTGCTGGTGCTGCACGCTTGCCTGTTCCTACGAGGGGTTCAGAACACCTTCAGGAGCCTACATGCCCAACCAGCTGCTTGCAAATGTGACGAAACTCAACATAACCAGATTTCCGTACGAATGGTCGAGGATCGCCCAGGACATAACCGGCGGTATTGTCATCACGCTTCCGTCGGAGAAGGACTACAGAAACCCCGAGACGAGGGATCTCATCGAGAAGTACCTAAAGGGGGTTGCTGAAACTCCAACTGAGCAGAGAATGCGCATGATAAGGCTGGTTGAAAACCTCTCTATTGGAGCCGAACTTCCGGAGTCCATGCACGGTGCGGGTTCCCCGCAGGCGCAGAAAATTATGATCGCAAGGAGAAGCAACCTGGAAATGAAGAAGGAGATGGCTCGGATAATTGCCGGGATAAAGGAGGATGAGCACTTCAGAAAGATCAGGGGAGTTACGGAGAGGGAGTTCTTTTCAAAGCTAAAATGAGGATTGCTGTGAAGTACTGCGGAGGTTGCAATCCAAGCTACAGGAGGGAGGAAATTGAGGAGGTTCTCAGAAAGTACTTCCAAGTCTCCTATGCGGACAGCGCAGATTTGATCGTATGCATCAGCGGGTGCAAGAAGGGCTGTGCCGCGGAAAGGGCAAGAGGAGAATTTCTTCACTTCGATGAGAAGATCAAGGAAGAGGAAATCGTGAGAAAGGTCAAGGAGAAGCTTCTGCTTAAATAGAAGGGTTAGAGCTCTGCTTCGAAGTCCTCAACTGTGTACGGGAAGTCCTCTCCTTTCGCCTTTTTCATTTCTCTCGCAATCAGCCAGTAAATCAGGGCTAAGGCTTTTCTGCCTTTGTTGTTTGTCGGAATTACAAGATCTACGTCGGCGGTGCTGTTGTTTGTATCGCAAAGGGCAATCACTGGGATGCCTATCTTTGTTGCCTCTGCTATAGCCTGCTTGTCTATCGCCGGATCGTTTACGAATACTATTTCCGGTTCCGTGTACTCTTTTATGTTTGGATTCGTCAGCGTACCCGGGACAAATCTGTCGATTATGTACTTGGCTCCTATTACTTCTGCAAGCTTTTTCACGGGTTTATGCGCGTACTGCCTCGCAGCGACAAGGAGAATCTTTGATGGGTCATATCTGAGAAGGAGCTTTACGCATGCCCTTATCCTTTCGTCGAGCTTTTTTATGTCCAGAATATAAAGTCCGTCCTGCCTTACCTTGAATATGAATTCCCTCATCTCCCCTGTCTTAACCTGGGTTCCGATATGCACGCCCGCAGCGAGGTATTCCTCTGGCGGGATCAGATACTCATATCCTGCCGTTTCCATCATATTCTCACCATCCTGGCCTTCAGCAACTCTTCTATCCTGAGGATTTCATTCAGCTTTGAAATTCTCTCTCCCCCCACGACACCCGTCTTTATTAACTTTGCGTTAAAAGCGACGGCCAAATGGGAAAGATAGTTATCCTCCGTTTCCCCGCTTCTGTGGCTTACCACAATGCTGTAGCCATTTTCTTTGGCAAGCTTAACGGCCTTGAATGTATCTGTTAGGGTTCCGACTTGATTGGGCTTCACGAGAAGGGTATTCCCAGCTTTCAACTCTATTCCTCTTCTCAGTCTGTTTACGTTCGTCACAAAAATGTCGTCCCCGCATACCATGCACTTGACAGCCCCTGTTAGCTCTGCAAAGCTCTCGAAATCACTCTCGTGGAACGGGTCCTCGACAAAGAGAAGGTCGTATTCTTTGACCAGTTTGGCAACGTAGTCAACCTGTTCCTCTCGGCTTAGTTTTTTGTCGCTGTAAACGTATTTGTTTCCATCCCAAAGCTCGCTTGCGGCAAAATCTATGCCCATCCTAACCTCGACACCCGTTTCCTTCTCAACTTTCTCGATTGCCCTTCTGAGAATCTCAAAGGCCATTTCGTCGCTGATCTGCGCAGCCCAGGCCCCCTCATCACCCTTGGCGCAAAATATCTTCCTTGACCTCAGCTCCTCTCTAACCTGCCTGTGAACTTCCGAGTTCGTTCTCTGCGCCTCAAGAAAGTTCTTTGCTCCCACAGGGATAACCAGAAATTCTTGGATATTTGTTGAACCCTCTGCATGCTTTCCGCCGCCGATCACGTTTCCGAGGGGGAATGGAAGTTCTCTTACAAATGCACCGCCTAAGTAGACGCAGAGCGGAAGTCCAAGAATTTCTGAGGCACATTTCGCGGCCGCAATGCTCGCTGAAACGGCAAAATTTCCCCCGATGTTGGAGAAGTTATCAGTACCGTCCAGAGCTCTCAGGGCATTGTCAACCTCTTCCTGATCAAAAACGCTTATTCCAATAAGGGCCTTCGAAACTTTTTCCTCAATCTCTTTGTATTTTCTGGGGCTTACAACAACAGCCTCTTCGCTTCCAGTAGAGGCCCCGCTCGGAGCAGAAGCCCTCCCGATAAACCCCTCGCTCTCTATTTCACATTCAACAGTTTCACGACCTCTGCTGTCAAATACGATCCTGTAACGGACATCCTCGATAACCACCGAATCACCTCAGAACATATCATGCCTTTCGAGCCAGACAAATCTGTTGGACCTTCTCTTTACGGTTATCGGAATCACGCCTTTCTCAAACTCTTCAATTGCAATCTCAATTGGATCAATCTTGTCAGTATCGATGAGAATAGGGGCACCCATTGCTATCTGCAGAGCCCTCGCCCCTATTATTCGGGCTTTTTCAAATCTCGTGTATTTAAACGGGAAATTCTCTTTAATGCCGATCACCTCTCACATGGGGCCGCCGAGATTTGAACTCGGGTCACGGCGTCCCGAACGCCGAAGGATATACCAGGCTACCCCACGGCCCCGCGGAATTTCGCAATTTCACCGATTACGGACTTGTGGGTTATGAACATTCTTCTGCAACAGTATCTCTCAACCCCCAGCTCATCCAGAGCCTCTTTCGGAGATTTCCCTGCCTTCAAAAGTTCGAGATATTTCTCATAGAGGTGCCCAATCACAGCCCCGCATGAAAAACATCTGATGGGGAAGTCGCTGGCTTTTTCTAACCTAAAAGACAGAAGGATCACCTGTATGAGGTCTGCCTCCTCTTTCTTGCCCCTCTTCCACCCTGAAGCTTCGGAAGCTTTCTTCTGACGTCGTTTACCAGTAGCGTTCGATCGTATTGGAGGAATAACTTTCTTAGCTCCTCGTCCCCGCTGAACTCCACAAGTGCCCTCGCAATGGCCGTTCTCGCCGCTTCGGCCTGGCTTACAATACCGCCGCCCGATATCTTGACGTCTATGTCCACATTTTTGACTATATCCCCGGCCATCTTCAGGGGTTCCATCATGATCTTTCTGAGCAGTTCCTGGGGAAAGATTTCAATCGGAATCTTGTTAATCCTGACCCTCCCTACACCTTCCCTGGCTACAGCCCTCGCCACCGCAGTCTTTCTCTTGCCGCTCGTAACCACTACCTTCACTTAGCCCACCCCAGATATCTGCTGACCTCTTCTAGGAGTACGAACTTCTCTGTTTTTGAAACTTTCTCAAACATCGCGTTTTCCACCTTCTCGAAGCTTCTGCCTTTGAGCTCTTCCGGTACGCCTATGAATACCCTGAGCCTTCTGTAAGCTTCTCTCCCCCTTCTGCTGCTCCAGGGAAGCATTCCCCTTACAGTTCTCTTGAAGATCTTTTCAGGATGTTTGGGGAAATACGGGCCCTTTTCCTTGCTACCCCTGTCGTACTTCGCCTTGTACCTTTCAAAAACCGCGCTTTCGTTTCCGGTGATCACGGCTTTTTCGGCGTTAACAACAACAATTCTTTCGCCATTCAGCAGCCTTTTCGCGATTATACTGGAAAGCCTTCCCAGAATGTGTCCGGAAGCGTCGATGACGGCGTAATCCCCGCCAAGAGTCTCAAGCACCCTCTTCACGTTCATATTATCACCCTAAATAAGGATTCTAACCCCTTTTCCTGAAGGATTTATCTTCAAAAGGTCTTCAATGCTCATGCATTCTCCGCCGGCCTCCTTTATTTTCGCCTTCGCTGCAGCGGAAAAGCCGAATGCTGCTACCTTGACGGGCCTTCTGATCTCACCGCCAAGGACCTTTCCCGGTACAACGATGTATTCGCCTTCATTTGCAAATTTCTCTATTTTATCCAGTCCAACCTCTGGCCACCTTTTGGTTGGCGATGCCAGTTTCTCTGCCACGTACTTCCAGATATCTACCTTATTTTTAGCGCTTTCATTAAGCAGTAAGTCTATAAGATTTATCAGCTTTGGATTTGTTTTCCTCTTCTGCAATTCTCTAATCCTTCCCATAACTTGCACCTCAGGGTAATATCGCCGTTACCATACTGAATTTAAATTTTTGCTTATTTGAGTAATTTTAAATACAAAGAGGGGAAGGATGTTCGTGGAAGATTTCGAGATTGAGTTGCTGAGAATACTTGAGGATGATGCAAGGGTCAGCTACGACGAACTCTCCGAGAGATTGGGTGTTGACATTGAAACTGTAAAAAAGACCATAAAAAAGCTCGAGGAGAGCGGGGTAATACTGAAGTACAAGACAATAGTTAACTGGGAAAAAATAGAGGAGGATTACGTCTACGCGATCATAAACCTGAAGGTATCGCTTTCAAGGGAGAAAGGATACGACGACATAGCAAAAAGAATAGCGAAGTTTCCGGAAGTCCATGCAGTGCGACTCGTAAGCGGCGAGGCCGACTTTCAGGTCGTGATAAAGGGAAGGAGCCTGAAAGACGTGGCCTTTTTCGTCGCTGAAAAGATTTCAACGATCCCCGAGGTCAGAGATACGATTACGCACTTCGTCCTGAGGACCTACAAGGAAGAAGGGGTGACCCTTTTTGCAGACGAGGAAGACAGAAGACTTGCGTTCGTCCCGTAGGGTTGCCAGAAAGGTTGAAGAACTCAGACCCTCGGGCATAAGAAAATTTTTTGATCTGGTAATAGGAAGAGACGACGTTATAAGCCTCGGAGTTGGCGAGCCCGATTTTCCCGTTCCTTGGAGAATCAGAGAAGAGATGATATACTCACTTGAGAAGGGCTACACATCCTATACTTCAAATTCTGGACTAATGGAGCTCAGAGAGGGCATAGCCGATTACTACCGCAGATTTTCTCTGGAAACTTCGCCAAACAGTATCGTAGTCACGACCGGAGCAAGTGAGGCAATTGATCTTGCGATAAGGGCAATAACAGATCCAGGAGACCGCGTTCTGCTCCCAGAACCGTGCTACGTCAGCTACAGACCTCTGGTGAACCTGTGCGGAGGCGAGATAATATCAATCCCAACGGTTCCGGACTTCAAGCTCACGGACGAGGCAATAAAAAGGTATGCAGATGAGAAAACAAAGGCCATAATTCTGAATTACCCAGCAAACCCGACAGGAGTCAGTTACACTAAAAAAGAACTGGAGGATCTGGCAGATGCAATAATAGAGCACGATCTTCTGGTGATTTCCGACGAGATATACGCAGAACTCACATACGACTTCAAACACGTTGCCATAGGCTCGCTGAACGGTATGGAGGACAGGGTAATAACGATAAACGGATTTTCAAAGGCCTTCTCAATGACGGGTTTAAGGGTCGGTTATATCATAGCTCCAGAAGATATTCTCAGCGGGATTCTGAAGATACACCAGTACTGCATGCTCTGTGCCCCGATTACCGCCCAGATAGGTGCGATAGAGGCTCTGAAGTGCCTCGAAGAGGTGGAAAAGGCAAAGGCGGAGTATCTTAGAAGGAGAAACTTTGTTTTCAAGAGGATTAGCGAATTTCTTGAAATTAAAAAGCCTGAAGGTACTTTTTACGCGTTTCCAAGTATCTCTTCGACAGGAATGGGGAGTGAAGAGTTTGCCGAGAAGCTTTTATTCGGTAAAAAGGTTGCGGTCGTTCCGGGTAATGCCTTTGGCGAGTGTGGAGAGGGCTATGTGAGACTTGCGTATGCGGTCAAGTTTGAAAAGCTTAAGGAGGCCCTAGATAGAATGGAGGAGTTTGTAAATGCCAAAGGTTAAGCTTTTTGCCAAATTCAGGGAAATCGCAGGAGCAAGCGAGGTTGATGTTGAGGGTAAGAATTTGAGAGAGGTTCTTGAAAGCCTGTGCAATAAGTTTCCCAAGCTGAGGGAAACCTTTTTCGAGGGAGAAAGGCTCAGGGACTTTGTTCAGATCATGGTTAACGGAAAAAATGCGAGGGGCAACCTAGACTTTCAGGTATCCGAGGGAGATCTGGTGGCGATATTTCCCCCTGTGAGCGGAGGTTGAAGAATTTTAGCATAGATCTACTCCATGTAGCATCCAAAAGTCTTTATGAGTCGATCCCTATCGGCCACAGTCACGTGATCGAATATCGTCCCCCTGCTTTCCCTCAGCCCTAGGACATCTATAAGCCCCCTGTATTTTCCCCCTGCCAGTCCATTTGCTATTACCGCAGCACCTTCTGCAGCTTGTTTGGCAACCTTCCCCAAATTTTGCAGTACTTCAATTCGGGACTCGAAATTCGTCAGATCGAATACAGATTCAAGTCTCCTTCGTATATCTTCAACGAAGAACGGCACTCTTGAAAATCTGCCGCTGAGATATATTGCATCGGGCCTCGTTGCGGGCAACATTGAGATTATTCCTTTAATCGCAGATTCGACCAGCAATTCGTAGCTCGCTGTTCCGGGTTTTATTATTTCCTCTATCGAAATTCTAAAAGGATCTGAGCCCGATAAATAGGCTGCACCACCCCTGAAAAGCAGCTCTTTCGAAAATTCCACTGTATTGGATATAGCGTACGCAAGCTCCCCATCGATGGAGCCCATACCCAAATATCCCGGAAAACCGGCGGTTCCCGCAACTGCATCAACTATTTTTCCTTCTTTGATTCCGATTGTCGAGGTATATGCAAACCCTATTTCTGACACCACAATATTAACCTCACTATAATCGATTCCGTTAACTTCGGCATGTCTGACCACTGAAAGCGCCGCAGAGTAAACTTTGTCAGAGGTGCCCATGTCTATTTTGTTGATCTTCCTATAGTTTGGCACGGTCGGTAGCTGGACAACGCCAGGCGTAAAGTATGTCTTATAGTTAAGTTCTGGGTCTTCCTTAATCAGCCTGAGCAGTTTCCTTAGACCGATTATTCTTAGCCCCCTCTTAACGTCGTTTTCTGTAATAAAGGTTGCAAGAGCTATTTCTTCAGCTGAAGCATCTCTTGCTAGCTTTAGTGGAATCCCATAACCGCTAGAAACGACAATAGCATCGACATGGTACCTTCTATCGATCTCTTTCAGCCGATCTACGACCAACTTAGGGTTTTTGACCATCTCTTCCCTTGGAATGGCCTCGTCGACAAAAACATCTCTCGTCTTGTCATCGAAACCGAATATATCGTAGCTCTTTGTACCGCTATCTGTTCCAACGGCTCTAACCAAGCTCCATCACCTCTAATCCGCTGTTCTCCCCTCTCGTCACGAATACGTCTCCTCCACCGCTCTTTCTCAAAAAGTTCCGTAGCTCCTCGGCTACCTTGTTGGCCCTATCTTCCGAATCCGTTATTCCGTAAAACGCAGGACCCCAGGATGACTGGCATGCGCTGTATGTGTATTTCAGCATCAATTCAACACCCTTTTCGACGACCAAATCACAGTACCTCCCGCCCTGGTATCCCTTCCAAACCAATCCCAGCCTTTTATTAAACTCCGTTATGGCTTCTCCAAACGAAACCAAGTCTTTTTCGATGAAGGACGGTATAATCTTCATTAAAACCAGTTTGGACAAGTAAGAGGCCTCTTCACTGCTCATGGATACCTCCTGCAGAATTCTGTCCTCTTTATCGATGCGCAGCTCCATAATCCTTTTCCGTGGCGCTTCAGGTACTGCAACCACAAATAGCCAGTCATCCGGTATTTCCCCTCTGAAGATCAGCGGAGGTACGTGCTTTTCCACAAAACCCTTCTTAAATCCTCCTTCCACAATGAAACCACCAGATTTGCATGAATAAAGTCCTAGGGCCGTAACTAGCCCCCTTCTGATAATTTTGGCAACATCCTCGATTTTCCACTTTAAGTCGTACAAACGTGCGAAACCCATTCCGATTGAGAGTCCCAGTGTTGTCACATACCCCAAACCAGTATATTCGGGAAAAAGCTCTCTAACAACGACCCTAATACCTTTGACACCGCAGTAATCCGCTATAATTCTGGCAAATCGTTCTGCAAACGAATCGTTGGTTTCAAACCTGCTGGACTCCTCAACATCGACAACAACCCTTGGATAACCAATTGTAAAGCCCACTGTGCCGTACAATCTGCCCAGATCACCATTAAGATCCATGTTGCCTGCATGCAAATGCGCCGGAGCAACCACTCTCACACCCCTCATAATATCCTGCAGCCAAACAGGAGTCTAAAGCTTTTAGTTTAAGTTTTGGTTAAACAGCAAAAGTATAGAAATTTCTCAGGAAATAATCCTGTCAAGCGCTTCCCTTATCCCTTCAATCCTGTTCCTCAGCCCCTCAAACTCCTGCTTCAATTTCTTAACCTCTTCGATCTTCTTTTTCAGTGCATCATTCTCCACCCTCAAACCTCCGATTTCCTCCTTCAGCTTCTTCACTTCCTCCAGATCTTTAAAGCTCAGAATTTCGTTTAGTCTCCCATTTTTCATAAGTTCATAAGTTTCCCTGACGATCTGTCCAGCCTTTGTTTCACCCTTCAGGTGCTTTCTAACCGTCTGTTCGGTTCTTCCAAGTTCCTCGGCGATTTCCGAAACGCTCATTCTTGCCTTTTCTCTGGCAATGGCTCCGGCTGCCACGGCCAGACTGTCCACCCAGGTTAGCCTTTCTGAAGAATTTCTTATCATTTCCAGGACTTCAGGTCGGAAAAGCGTTGCAAAAAGCAGATAGCTCTCAAGTTTGTGAATTTCCTCCCTGCTAACCGGACTAAAGGGTATTTCCTCCATACCATCACCTCAGCTTCAGGATCCTGTCGGGGTAAACAACAATTCCCTTCGAGGTTATTTCGAAAAGATGCCTTTTCATTGAATGGCTGGTGCCCCTCATCTTCCATATCACAATCGATCTCTTCAGCTCCCCCTCTATTTCATCCATATCGAGCCTTATTATGCCATCAACTCCATGCTCGACGCCGGGACCGCCAAAACCCCTTTCTCCAACGCTTATCTGGCTGACAAATATTGCGGTGCACCCCATTCCGGCCAGAAATCTTTTTAGCTGCAGTATTATGCTTCTGGCAATCGCAGGCTTGTTGATGTATAGCGTTGTGACCGAGTCGATGACGACCCTCTTCGCATTTAGATCCCTTATCGCGGTCTTGAGAACATCCATCAGCTCCCTGATATCGCCGAGATCCTGAACGATGTACTTTTCATATTCCCTTGACTTTCCGATTCCCGCCGTGAAGGCATCTATCAGGGCGAACTTCCCCTCCTCTTCAAAGACCTTGACATTCCAGCCAAAAGCTGCCATGTTTTGCCGGATCTGAACAGGATGCTCCTCAAGGGCCACATATATCCCCGGTTCACCGCCCTGCAACCCCGCCCAGAGGAACTGCTGTCCGAAGATTGTTTTTCCAGTTCCGGGCCCTCCGCTGAGGAGAACGACGTTTCTCTCCGGAATGCCGCCGTTTAGTATCTCGTCCATTCCGGGAATTCCCGTTTTAACCCTCATCAATAACTCTTAGGCCTCTTTTGATATTTCTATTTTTCCAATTCTAAATCACTCTCAAAAATCGGCTGAAGTTTGTGAAGGATATCTTTTTCTGCAATCCTGCATAGATCTCTTGAATGATCATTTACGGCAGACCCTACAGCGACTCCGAAATACTTTCAGTAATGCATCCCCTGCTGAGGGAGTGGTTTCTATCTAATTTTTCCACCTTTACACCGCCTCAGAGGTTTGCAATCGTCGAATCGCATTTGGGGCGGAATATCCTGATCACATCCCCGACCGGAAGCGGAAAAACTCTCGCAGCCTTCATTTCCTCACTGAGCATGCTGCTCAATGAGGCCGAGATGGGAAAGCTCGGCGATGACGTCCGCGTCGTCTACGTTTCACCGCTGAAAGCGCTGAACAACGATATAAGGAAAAATCTTGAAGAGCCGCTGAGGGGAATTTACGAGCTTGCGGAGAAGAAGGGAATCGAGCTGCAGCAGATCAGAGTTGCGGTCAGGACCGGAGACACGGATGCTGCTGAGAGGCAGAAGCAGATGAAGAAACCCCCTCACATCCTGATAACAACTCCGGAAACGCTCGCAATCACCCTCTGCAGTCCAAAGTTTTCCAAAGCCCTTAGAAATGTCAGATTCCTTATAGTCGACGAGATCCATGCAATGGCAGAAAACAAGCGGGGAGTCCATCTTTCGCTTTCAATGGAGAGGTTGCAGAGGATCCAGCTGGGAAAAATGGTCAGAATAGGTCTTTCTGCGACAATAGCCCCGCTTGAAGAAGTTGCAAGATTCCTCGTTGGATACGAATACGGTGCAGAAAGGGACTGCGTTGTTGCGGATGTCAGCTACGAGAAAAAGACGGATATAAAGGTCATATCCCCACTCAGCGATTTCTTCAACCTCTCCGCCGAGGAAATCAATGAAAGGCTTTACGACACAATTGCGGAGCTCGTGAGGAATTCAAAGACGACGCTGATCTTTACCAACACCAGAAGCGCAACCGAGAGGGTGGTCTATCACCTCAAGAAAAGGCTCAAGGATGAGCCGATAAGAGCCCACCACAGCTCCCTTTCGAAGGAGGTGAGGCTTGAAGTCGAGAACGAGCTTAAGGAGGGGAAGCTGAAGTGCGTGGTTTCTTCAACAAGCCTAGAACTCGGAATAGATATAGGCTACATAGATCTCGTGATTCTCCTCGGTTCCCCCAAGAGCATCAACAGGGCTCTGCAGAGAATCGGGAGAAGCGGTCACAGACTTCACGAGATTTCGGTCGGCAGGATCATAGTTCTGGATCCCGACGATCTCGTTGAATGCACGGTTCTTGCCAAAGAGGCACTGGAGCGGAATCTGGACAGGATAAAGATTCCGGAGAACTGCCTCGACGTTCTCTGCCAGCATGTTGTCGGGATGGCAATAGAGAAGAAGTGGACGGTCGATGAAGCCCTAGCTCTGATCAGAAATGCATATCCCTACAGAAACTTGAGCAGGGAGGATTTCATATCCGTTCTCAGGTATCTCTCCGGTCAGTTCTCAGAACTTGAGAGAAAGAACGTTTATGCGAAGATCTGGTTCGATGAAAGGGAGGGCGTTTTCGGCAGAAGGGGAAGGATGGCCAGGCCGATATACTATCTGAACATCGGTACAATTCCCGACGAGGTTGCGATTGGCGTGATCACCAAGGAGGGGAAGATGGTCGGGAAGGTTGAGGAGGAGTTTGCGGAAAGGCTTGTTGCTGGAGACATCTTTGTTCTGGCAGGAAAAACCTTCAGGTATCTGAAATCGAAGGGCATGAACATCATCGTTGAAGAGGTCGAAGGAGAGAAGCCCACTGTGCCCAGCTGGTTCAGCGAACAGCTGCCGCTCAGCTACGATCTGGCCCTGAGGATTCAGAAGTTCAGGGGAGAAATGGAAAAAAGGCTCGATTCGGCGGTTGAGTGGCTCATGAAGAACTACAACCTTGACGAAAAATCCGCAAATGCCATTTACAGGTTTTTTGTTGAACAGAAACTGTTCAGCGAAATCCCAACGGACAGGAAGCTCGTGATTGAGAAGTTCGAAGGGGAAAAGAATTACTACTTCTTCCACACCCTGATCGGCAGAAGGGCAAACAGCGCAATTTCCAGGGTTTTTGCTTACAGGGTCGGGCTGATGAAGGACTGCAACGTTCAGATGGTCGTGAACGACAACGGATTCGCCCTAATCCTGCCGAGATACAAGTTTCTGAACGACACCGAAATAGAGTCCCTGTTCATAATTCCGAACTTTGAGGATCATCTGATCCGCTCACTCGACCACACGGAGCTCCTGAGAAGGCGCTTCAGGCACGTTGCCGTGAGGAGCTTCATGATACTGAGGAATTACCTTGGAAGGGAGAAGAGCGTTTGGAGGCAGCAGCTCAATGCAGATGCAATTCTAAGCTTTTTAAAACGCTACTATCCTGATTTTCCCGTGCTTAAGGAAACATACCGTGAGATCATGGAGGACTCGATGGACATCAGAAACGCCCTGGATTTCCTGTCCAGGGTTGGAAAGGAGATCGAGATCAGGATCGTGAGAACCCCCTATCCGAGCCCGTTTGCATTCAACCTCTTCGTGCTTGGAGAGGAGGACGTGGTCCTGATGGAGGACAGAAGGAAGGTGCTGAAGGAACTGCACGAAAAGGTAATGAGCGTGATAGGATGTGGAGGAAGCTCAGGCTCTACCTTGATTTCGTGAAGATAGAGCACACGCTATTTGCGCTTCCGATAGCCTACGCCGGGGCAATTCTGGCCGGAGAAATAACGCCGAGGGTTGCATTCCTTATATTAACGGCATTTACGGGTCTCAGGACTTTTGCAATGGCATGCAACAGAATAATAGACCGGGAAATAGATGCGAGAAATCCAAGGACGGCGAGGAGGCATTTGCCCGCGGGACTAATAACGCTGAAAGAGGCCTACGGAATAGCGCTTTTCGGGCTGCTGATATATTTCATTTCTGCATTCCTGATAAACAGAACCGCATTCCTGCTCTCTCCGATTCCCGCTGCCGTTTCCTACGTTTACCCGTATCTCAAGAGGTTCACATGCCTCTCGCATTACTTCCTCGGCCTGAGCGTGGCCTTTGCCCTGCTCGGGGGCTGGATTGCGGTGATGGACAGCATAATGATCCCCTGGAAGGTTATCCTGTTCGCGCTCGCCCTTCTCTTCTGGGAGGCCGGTTTTGACATGATTTACGCGCTGCAGGACGCCGAATTTGACAGAATGGAGGGGTTGCATTCTGTCGGAGGACACTTTGGCGTTGAATTCGCAAGAATGCTCTCAAGGCTGAACCACGCTGCATTCTTCATCCTTCTTGCAGTTGCCTTCTGGGGAGACCAGATAGTGATGCTCGCATATCCTTTTGTCGCAGCTATTCTATTCTCGGAGCATTACGTAATCCGGAAGGGACATGACGAGGGGAGGATACAGATGTCCTTCTTTTACCTGAATGCCCTTCTCAGCGCATTCGTTTTCATTTCAATCTTCGCCCAATTTCTGCTGAATTCTGGAATTTTTTAGAAAATCGTGGTTGGAAAGGTCCTAGGACCGCTGGCACTCAAGCAAGAAATTCACTTTTCTGGACTAAAAAAGCTTTTATTAACTGCAGCCCTCTCTCACTAGGGGCCGTGGGGTAGCTTGGTATATCCTATCGGCTTGGGGTGCCGGTGACCCGAGTTCAAATCTCGGCGGCCCCATAGCCTGTTCTTAAAATTTGATGCCCGCGTAGATCGGAAATTCCAATCTCGCCTATTGTCTCTTCAATCTCTGCCGAATGCAGTTCAACCCTGTTCTGCGCTTGAGCACATTTTTAGCGGTTTAAGCCTTCACACTCTTAAAATCTTTATAATTCGCGGGACCTTTGCACTCTTCATGAAAGTTAGCTATCCCGAAAGGGTC
The DNA here is from genome assembly GCA_004347865.1 of Archaeoglobi archaeon. Classification (GTDB taxonomy): domain Archaea; phylum Halobacteriota; class Archaeoglobi; order Archaeoglobales; family Archaeoglobaceae; genus WYZ-LMO2. Next base: position 14,764 of record QNUZ01000006.1, read on the forward strand.
GATTTCCCCGTATTTCCCAAACCCGAATACTGGTTCAAGTGGGAGCAGAGATACGTCTACGAAGATCTCGAGACAGGAGAACTGGTGTTTCTGGACGGCTACGGGAAAATCCACCAGGGTTTGGGAGACTACGAGGCGCAGGTCTTTTTGAATTCAAGGAAGGAAGTCATTTCGGTGTTCTATCAGAAGCTCGTGCCCTACGACACCGGCTGGGCCCATGACAGGGAGGGCTGGAGATGGCTCTTGAAGGGCAACAAGAACATGATCTTTGACAGCGAGATAGTATCCTTTGACTACCCGCTGATACTCGGAAAGGAATGGATCAGCGAGGGAAGGGCAGGGGAAATGAGCCTGCAATCAAAAGGAGTCATAATAGCTTATATTTCGCCGAGAGGAAAAGTTAACGTCGCCAAGGGGCACGATTACAGGCTTCCCGTGAAGCCGCCAAAGCCTCTGGCAATGCTCGGTTTTCGGGAGCTGGATGAGATGCTGAAGATAGGCGAGGAAGAGGCAAGAACAAGCTGGAAGAACGTGAAGATTCCTGACGGGCCGAGAAAGGGAGAGAACGTGCAGGGATACTACGTGACAATGGTCGAGTACTCCGCGAACGGTTCAGCGATACTAAAGATGGAGATCTGGAAGGACGTGAGGGGCTGCGTACCGGTAATAGCCTACCACACGGAGGACAGGCCGAAGGTTCTGGTTGCCAGATGCTGGTGCCTTTAATTTTCTGAAAAGAAAATTGGAAAAATCAGAGCTCAACGTATGTCGCGTCGATGATCCCGTCGAGCTTGAGCATTTCTTTGAGCACTTCCTCGCTTGGCGGATCGTCGACCAGAAGGAGCATCAGCTGAACCCCTCCGGGTTTGTCGCCGCTCCTTCCGACGATCATTCCGGCGATGTTTATTCCGTTCTTTCCGAAAAGCGTCCCCACGCGTCCGATCACTCCCGGCTTGTCCTCGTGCAGCGATATTATGTAGTGCCCCTTCGGGATGAAGTTCACGTGGTAAACGTCGATCTTCAGCAGTCTGTACTCCTTCCCGAAGCATGTTCCTGCGAAGTACATCCTCTTTCCGTCGCTCTCCACCTCGGCCTCGAGAAGGCTCTCGTAGTTTTCAACCCTATCCACTGTGCTCGTCTCGACCTTTATTCCCCTTTCCTCTGCAATCTTCTTCGCCGAGATCAGATTTATCCCCGCTCCCAGCGTTTTTTCAAGGAGCCCCTTCAGCAGGGCTCTTACAACGAATTCCTTGTTCTTTTCAGCGATCTTTCCGGCAAATGTGAGCTTAACGGTCCTTATTACCCCTCCAATTCTTGCGCTTGCGATCTTGCCCATCTTTTCTGCAAGGAGCATGTACGGATATATGAACTCAAACTCCGCGGGTTCGATGGATGGCAGATTCACCGCATTCTTCACAGGCAGCCCCTTTGCCAGATTAACGATGTCCTCGGCCACGATGAGCCCGACGCTGAGCTGTGCCTCCTCAGTTGAGGCAGCCAGATGCGGCGTGGTTATCACGTTTTCGAAGCTGAATATCGGGCTGCTGAAATCGGGCGGTTCTTTTTCGTAAACGTCGAGCGCAACTCCTCCGATCTTACCGCTTTTAAGCCCCTCGACAAGGGCCTTTTCATCTATAAGCCCCCCTCTTGCGGTGTTTACAATCAAGACGCCCTTTTTCATCATCTCGATCTGCTCCCTCTTGATCAGCCCCACAGTCTCCTTGGTCTTGGGGACGTGAAGGGTTATTACGTCCGAATTCCTCAGCAGCGTTTCGAGGTCCACCAGCTTCGCTCCGATCTGCTGGGCCCTCTCGGGTGGGATGTACGGATCGTACGCAAGGACGTTCATCTCCAAAGCTTTGCACCTCTTTGCAACCTCGAAACCCACCCTTCCAAGCCCTATAACCCCCACGGTTTTACCGCGGAGCTCGGTCCCCATGAATTTCTTCCTGTCCCACTTCTTCTCCCTCATCGAAAGGTATGCCTGGGGGATCTTTCTGGCCAGAGCCAGAAGGAGGGCGATTGTATGTTCTGCTGTGGAAATCGTGTTCCCTCCGGGAGCGTTGACGACTATAATTCCGCGCTGGCTTGCAGCGTCGAGGTCTATGTTGTCCACCCCAACTCCGGCCCTTCCGATGATCTTGAGGTTCTTTGCCCTTTCAATTATCTCCCTGTCAACCTTTATCTGGCTTCTGACGATTAGGGCATCGTAATCCTGGATTATGCTGATAAGCTCCTCCTTCTTCAGCCCTGTCTTTACGTCAACCTGCAGACCCTGCTTTCTCATCAGCTCCACTGCTTCGCTGCTGATCTCTTCCGCAACCAAAACTTTCATGGCAATGTGTCGAATCCCCGGATATAAAAACTATGCGATTTCTATCTAAAGACCGATCTACAAATGAATAATCTTCAAAATTGAGCCGCTTCACAATAAGAATTTTCAAAATTAGCAGTTAATAGAATAAAAATTCCTCGATCTATGAAAATCAGGAAATATGCCTCAGAGCCTCTTAACGGCCCTGCGAACTATTTCGAGACACGATTTCGCGTTTTCCTTTGCTCTTTTTATTATTACCTCGTAATCAACGGTCTCACCCTTAATCCCGTGGGCGTAGTTGTCCATCGTGCAGATCACTGCGTAGCGAATTCCCAGTTCCTTTGCCACGGTGGCCTCGCTGCCCGCAGTCATGCCGACGCAGTCGGCAAAATTCTTTATCATCGCTATCTCTGCCCTGGTTTCCAGCCTCGGGCCCCTTGTCTGGAAATAAACCCCCCTTTCGATCACCGGAAGGCTCGAAACCTCTTTTGCCGTTTCAATCAGGACCTTCCTTACTGTCTCGTCAAATCCGGGGGTTATGTAGACGAGAGAGTCGTTGAAAACCGTCGCGGAGCTGAAGAAATCTATGTAGTCATGGGGGATTATGAGGGCCGGGATCTCTACTTCCTCCCTAAGACAGCCCACGGAGCCGAGGCCAATCACCTTCTCAGCACCGAGAGCCTTGAAGGCGTAGAAATTCGCAGGATGGTTTACCATGTGCGGTGGCCTGTTCTTCCTTCTCCCGTGCCTCTGAATCACGGCAACCTCAACGCCATTCAGATGCCCGAGATCGACCTCCGCAACGCCGAAGGGCGTTCTCAATTCGGTCTCCTCTCTGTCCTCCAGAAAATCGTTTTCGAGCAGCAGAGTCCCCCCTATAATGCCGATCACGTTTTCAGCCTCCAGAAAACCCTTCCAGAATCCTCAAAACTCTCCACAAGCCCTCTCTTTTCGAGGATCTGCAGAACCTCAATGAGCTTCGAAGGCTGTGAAATCTCGAGATTTATCGGATCGAGGCCGAACTCTGAAAAGAGGGCATTTTTTATTCCGTAGTAGTCCTGTTCTCCTTTCTCCAGCACGTTGATGATGAGAGCGGAAACGTCCTCAACAAAATTCCACGGGAATATCACCCATACGTTTTCCGGAACGTACTCTCCAAGGTAATCCGGAACGAATTCTGAAGCTTGGAGCATCAGCAGCGCGGAGGTCCTTACCTCCTCGGCCCTAATCCTGCTTAAGGCCCTTTTCATTGTTCTGCCGGTGTTGATGAAGTCGTCAACGACAAGAACTCTGTTTGCTGAAAGCTCTCCTCCCCGCTGCAAGTCTAGACTCGCAGCTTCAACACCCAGGTAATCGCTCAGGATCATCGAAGCATACCAGCCGCCCTTTGCCGGAGCAACTATTTTTTCAGGTCTGAATGAATCCTCCAGAACCTGCATCGCGACCTTCCTGCATAGCATCTCGGCGTAATCCCAGTTGACCGCAACGTAGCGCTCCATTCAACCACCGCCGAAGTCAAGCCTTCCGATTTTGTCCCCCAGGTAAACCGCAACCTTTGCGGGCATCGGATTTAGATTTACCTTTTTCTGAAATTCCGTCTGCGACTGCCATGTTGAGGAGTTGACAAGAAAAACCCCCCTGTAAAAGCCCACGCCGAAGGTGTGAACGTGACCGCTGTGGATCACGTCGGGAATTTCCTCGATTACGAGGTGATCCTCCCTGTCCGGGGCAATCGGACTCCTTCCGCCGTAGAGAGGGCTGAGATGCCTCCTCTTCAAAAGCTCCTCCATCCCCCTGTGCGGGGCATCGTAGCTGAGCCTTGGGATCTTTGTAACGATGTCGTCTAGGCTTCTGCCGTGGTATACCAGAACCTTTAGCCCGTCAAGATCCAGATACGCGGGATTTCCAACGCATGTCACGTTCTTCGGAAAGAGGCTTTCGAATTCCTTCGGCAGGGGAGGCTGGGGTTCGGCCTGGCGAACTGCGTCGTGGTTTCCCGGGGCGACTATGATCTCCAGTTCTTTTCTTATCCCGTCAAGCTTCTCCGCTGCGAACTCGTACTGCTGGTATATGTCTATTATCGCAAGCTCCCTCTCCTGATCCGGATAAACTCCAACGCCGTCGACAACGTCTCCGGCGAGGATCACGTATTTCACCTTCTCCGCAGCCCGGTTTAGATTCTCATCACCGCTCTCGCAGTTCAGCCACTCCACGAACCTGTCCCAGCTTTTCTCAAGAAAATCCCTGCTTCCGAAATGCGTGTCTGAAATGAAGACCACTCCGAAGTTTATCTCCTTCCTCTTTTCCCCGTTTATGGGAACGTCCGGGAAAACGATTCTGTCCACAACTATGGAACTACCCTTCAGCGTTCCAGTCACTCCGATAACCTCGTCTCCCAGCAATTCCGCTGCAATCTCCGCATTCTTTCCGTTCGCGATGCAGTTAATTGTGCCGGTTTGATCTTCGAGCTCTATTACGAAATGATCCTTACGCTGGAAAACGTTTGAAACGATCCCCACAACGCTGACCGTTTCCCCCTTAAACCTTCCAACATTTCTTATCTGCGTCGGCTGCATCCTAGTGCGCAGAATTCTCGATATCTTCTCCAGACGGGAGTTGAAGTACGCGGTGAAGTCCTCAACCTTGCCCTCGACGATTGAGCTGCGGACATCCTTCAGAACCCGAACGCGCTGTGCCTCAACTGCAGGCTGGCTTTTAATTTCCGTCTTCGGGGCCTGACGGGCCCTTGAGGTGTTGATCGCGCTTAAAACGTCTTCCCTGGTGATAATGAACTTGCCCCTCGCGTTCTTGCAGATCTCATCGATGATTTCATCGGGATCCTGAAGAGAGCAGAGGAGATTTGCAGCCTCGGGGCTTATGTTGTAGCCCCTCACGAGAAACTTTTTGGCGATTGTTACCGCATCGATAATTTTAACTACCCCCTGCCCCCCTTCACTCATGCAAAGGAGTAGGGTTACTGAGTTCATAAAGGATTTGGTGTCAAGTGTGGCTTTTGTTGCTTTAATAGTCGCCATCGGCATCGCCGCCACAGGCTGCTGGCCCTTCATGGTTGCAGTGGAATCCGAAAGCATGGTGCCGAATCTGATGGTCGGGGATGTTGTGTTCCTTGTGCATCCGAGCAGAATAGGCGGGATAACGACCTGGGAGGAGGGTAAGCAGACTGGCTACAGGAGCTTTGGGGACTACGGAGACGTGATCGTCTACTATCCCAACGGTCACGGGAAGGCGATAATACATCGGGCAATCGCGTACGTTAACGCTTCTGAAATCATTCCCGTCCGCAGCGGCGAAAGGCTTTCCAGTTCTGACCAGAAGGCCGAGATCAGCGGTTACATAACCCAGGGAGATGCTAACAGATTTCCAGACCAGCTTGTTGTGATAAGAACCCCTAATGGAGTGGAAAAAATTCAGCCTGTTCAGGAAAACTGGATCGTTGGTGTTGCTAAGTTCAGAATCCCGTTAATCGGCTACCTCAGGCTGCTTATCCCCGTATAGTGCGCGGACCTTTACGAACATCGGACCTCGAACGTCTATCTTTCCTCCTTTCCACACTATGTAGTTCCTGACGTTCTCCTGAATGGTCAGATTTATGCTCGAAAGCCCCTCCACGTTTCTAACCCTGACCATTACCTCATCCTTTCCCTTAGCGGCATATTCCTCGATTCTGCTGGCCGCAAGGAAGGAGAACGCGTCTATGTACCTGATCCCGCAGCGCACACCTTCCTCAAACAGCTTTCTGAACTCCTCCGTTTCAGGAACACCGTAAACGCTTCCGCCGTGCACCACGATCTCGTTCGCAAAAGCAGGGCCGCAGAGCTTTGAATTCGCCTCCGTTTCCTCAACGAAAACCCTCACCTTTCTGCCGTAGATTTCGCCCTCAAATGCCAGAAAACTGCACGGACTCTCAGCGTTTGCATTCTTTTCCGCGGTGCTGGCAATGCTCTTCGCAATTTCGAAGCCCGTTGCGCTCCTCGGTACCTCCTTTACCCTTATCGCCCTCGCTATTTCCAGATCGCTCAGCCTCACCTCGCCGAAGAACTGCGGATAGACGAGCCTCCTCACATCATCGTAGCCGAAAAGGATCATTGCGAGCCTTTCAACGCCTAGGCCCAGGTTCATCACCGGGTAGTCTATGTCGTACTCCGCAAGGGCGGTGGGCGAGTAAACACCGAAGGTCGCAATCTCAACCCATCCGTCGCTGTACTTCGTCTTCGAGCCGACAAGCTTCGGATAGAAGGCGTAGACTTCTGTCTGCGTTCCCGGGATGTAGTACTTGCTCCTCTTCTCGTCCGGCTTAAACCTGAACTTTTCAAAGCCGAACTGCTTCAGCAGAGCCTCTGCTACTGCTTTTCCGTCGTCAACGGTGACTTTTTCGTCGACAACAACGCAGCTTGCCGAGAAGTAGCTGTAAAGCCTCGTCGCATCCTCCCCCTGCTCCTTTCTGAAGCACCTGTCGACGCTGAAGAGCCTTATGGGAAGGGGGAGCTTGTCGGCAAGCTCGCTGAGGGTTATGAACCAGCCCGTCGTCATGTGGCTCCTGAGCGTGAGCCTGCTAGGCTCGGGTTTAAGCTCCTTGAACTCGGGAAAAACCTCGTCTATGACCCTTATTGCCGTCAGATCGTCCACCTTGAGCACCTTTGCAACCTCGTAGCTGAGATCGTCCCCGTCGAGCTTTCCCTTCTTGTAGGTATGGAAAACCCTCCTAAGCTCCTCCTCATCAAAGTCCTTTCCCGTAATGCTCCTGATCTTTTCAATCCTATCCATGGAAATCCCGATATTGGGCTTCGGCAGCGAAGCGAGATAAAAACAGCGGTCCAGAACGGCAAGAGCTTCTTTTCCGAACTGCTTCCTGACGTGAACGTCCTCAACGATTATGGGGTTCACCACTTCCTTAAATCCCATGGAAACGTACGCTCTCCTGAGCATCTCCACGGTCTTGAAGAGCGGGTGTTCCTCGCCGTGGGAATAGCCCAGGCGGGGATAATTTCTGTTCGGATCCCCTTCTTCGATTATCTCCCTTCCGCTGAGCCAGGCCGTTTCAAAGTCCTTCTCTGTGAGTTCCTTGAACTTCCTTGCGTTGAATTTCATAGCAGGTTTTGGCGGTAAAGTTATTTATCTTTGTCGTAATTTCTGCCGTGCTGAAGAGGGAGAAGAGGAGGGAGCGGGAAATAGCACTTGAAAGGATTGTTTACTTAATAGAAAGGGCCGAGAAGTTCAAGAATATCGATTACGAACTTTCAAGAAGATACGTTGAGCTCGCCCGGAGGATCTCGACAAGATACCGGGTCAGGATTCCGAGAGAGCTGAAGATGCGCTTCTGCAAGAAGTGCCTCTATCCATACAAGGCCGGACATTTCCGCGTCAGGCTGAACAAGTCCGCGGTCATCGTGACCTGTTTAAACTGCATGCATGTCAGGAGGTACCAGCTGAGGGATAGAAATGTTCGAGGGGCTTGAAAAAATCTGCAAGGTCTACAGGATGGAAAGCTACGCCTACGACGAAACCCCAGTTCCTGTTAGGCCAAAAGCTGCCGAGTTCGTTGTTGTCAAGCCCAGAAACTCTTCAGAGGTTTCCGAAATCCTGAAATTTGCCAATGAAAGGAGGATCCCGGTTTTCGTTCGCGGGGGAGGAACGGGGCTCAGCGGCGGCTCAATTCCGACAAGAAAGGGGATCGTGATCTCAACGGAAAGGATGAAGGAAATCGTGATAGACAGGGGAAACAGGGTTGCCTTCTGCCAGGCGGGCGTCACGCTCGAAGAGCTGTCCAGTAGCGCCGAAAGGCACGGCCTGAGCTTTCCTCCCAGGCCAGGAGCTGAGGGTGCAACCGTCGGTGGGATGATAGCCACGAACGCCGGCGGCGTAAGGGCGCTGAAATTCGGGGTGATGAGAAACTACGTCCTCGGCCTGGAAGTGGTGCTTGCCGATGGCAGAATTCTGAAGCTGGGCGGAAAGACCCTAAAGAACTCCTCAGGCTATTCCCTGCTCCACCTGCTGATAGGAAGCGAGGGGACCCTTGCAGTGATTACCGGGGCAAACATAAGGCTGCTGCCACCGCTCAGAGATATGACCATGATCGCGATCCCGTTCAGAAGCGCCGAGGATGCGATCAACTTCGCGTTGGATACCTTCCTTCAGATGACGCCCATGGCAATGGAGTTCATGGAGGACAGGGCCGTGAGGATAGGGGAAGAGGTCAGCGGAACGAGATGGGTCAGCAAGGAGGGCGGCGCGCACATTCTTGCCATATTCGAGCGCAAAGAAGAGGCAGAAGAGGCCTCAGAAATCGCATTCAGGCACGGTGCAATAGACGTGTTCCTTCCGAGCCCCAGAGAGCAGAGAGAACTGCTGGAGCTGCGCGGAAAGATCTACCTTGGCCTGAAGGACAGGATAATCGAGATACTGGACGCATGCGTCCCTCCCGCGCAGATACCAGAATACCTGAGGGGCAGCGAGGAGCTCGCAAAGAAATACGGGATCGACATGATAACTTACGGCCATCTGGGAGATGGGAACATTCACCAGCATCCGCTTCTCTTCGATGGCTGGGAAAGAGTTTATCCTAGGTTCAGAAAAGAACTGCTCAGGCTTGCGGTGAGTTTCGGAGGGGTTATAAGCGGCGAGCACGGTATAGGGGTGCTGAAAAGGGAGGAGCTGAGGGAGTTCTATCCCGAGCAGTACGGGCTCATGCTCGAAATAAAGAAGATCTTCGATCCAAACATGATCCTCAATCCCGACAGGATATTCTAGAACTCAACGACTGTTCCGATTCTTTCTCCCCTCAGAACCTTCAGGATGTTCTCAGGCTCGCCCCTGAAGATTACCGTCCTTATCCGGCTCCTCTCTATTATCTTTGCCGAAAGAAGATCCATCACGACGTTCGCTCCGGCCTCCATTGAGGAATTCGCGATGAGCTTCACGAGCTCGGAGGGTGTAATTCTTTCAAACTTCCTCGCATTCGGGTTCTTCTTCGGATCCTCGGAGTAAACTCCGTCAACGGAGGTTGCATTCAGCAAAAGATCGGCGTTCACGAATTCGGCCAGAAGGGCGGAGGTTGCATCCGTTGTGTGGCCGGGAAAGGTTCCACCCATCACCACAGCACTGTAATTCTTTGAAAGCTCCTGGGCCTCAATGAAGTTCTCTGGAATCCTCTTCGCGGAATTCCTCATTGCAATGGCGAGGAGCATGGCGTTTATCCTCGTAACCGCAATTCCGATATAGTCGCACATCGCTTCGTTTGCACCCAGCTCCCTGGCCTTCCCTATGAGTTCCCTGGCAAGCTTTCCGCCGCCGACCACAACGAAAAGTTCGTTCTCGCTGGAAATCTCATCGAGAACCCTTGCAAAGCTCCTGATCCTTTCCGCACCGCCCTCGAAAACGGAGCCTCCGAGGGAGAGCACGAGGCGCATGAAAAGGCTCGCCCAGTATTTTTATATTTTTTGCCCCTGAAATTGACGCATGAAAGGGTTTTTTAATCCTTAGGGGCTAGATTCTAGCGTGCTGATCACTAGGGATATTGCGGAAGAGCTCAAAAGCTCCTACATCGACTACGCAATGAGCGTGATAGTCGGAAGGGCTCTGCCAGATGTCAGGGACGGGCTGAAGCCCGTGCAGAGAAGGATACTGTATGCGATGCACGAGATGGGGCTGAGGAGCGATAGGCCGTTCAAGAAGTGCGCCAGAATCGTCGGAGAGGTTCTCGGTAAGTACCACCCGCACGGCGATGCGGCGGTTTACGATGCCCTTGTCAGGCTTGCCCAGGATTTCACGATGAGATATCCGCTGATAGACGGGCAGGGAAACTTCGGAAGCATCGACGGCGATTCGCCCGCTGCGATGAGGTACACGGAGGCCAGGCTTTCGAGGATAGCGGAGGAGATGCTCGCGGATATCGAAAGGGAGACGGTTGACTTCGTTCCCAACTTCGACGCAACCCTTCAGGAACCGGCATATCTGCCGTCCAGAATCCCGAATTTGCTCGTGAACGGATCCAGCGGAATAGCGGTTGGAATGGCGACGAACATCCCCCCGCACAATCTGACCGAGGTTTGCTCCGCAATAATACACTACATAAGAAACCCGCAGGCGAGCCTTGAGGAGCTGATGCAGTTCATAAAGGGTCCGGATTTCCCCACCGGAGGACAGATAGTGGGAATCGAAGGAATAATCGAGGCCTACAGAACGGGAAGGGGAAAGATAACGGTGAGGGGAAAGGCCGAGATCGAGGAGGACCGAATCGTCATACGGGAGATTCCCTACATGGTGAACAAGGCAAAGCTGGTTGAGAGCATAGCCGAGCTGGCCAAGGACCTCGGCGAAATAAAGACGATAAGGGACGAGTCCGACAGGGAGGGGATAAGGGTCGTCGTCGAGCTCAGGGATGGGGCCGATTCCGAGAACGTCCTCAAGAAGCTGTACATGCACACGAATCTGGAGACAACGTTTGGAATAACGCTTCTTGCACTTGTGAACAATGAACCGAGGGTTCTGAGCCTTGCGGAGATGATCTCGCATTTCGTCGAGCACAGGAGGGACGTCCTTAGAAGGAAAATCACCTACGAGCTGAAAAGGGCCCGGGAAAGGCTCCACATCGTTGAGGGGCTGAAGAGGGTGATAGAGGACATAGATGCGGCCATAGCGCTTATAAAGGCCTCAAAATCCCCTTCCGAGGCAAAAAAGGCCCTCATGGAGAGGTATTCCCTGTCCGAACAGCAGGCGGATGCGGTCTTGCAGACGAGGCTCCAGAAGCTTACCAGCCTTGAAATCCAGTCGTTGATCGACGAGCATTCGCAGCTTGTAAGAACGATTTCGGAATACGAGTCCATTCTTGCCGATCCGAAAAAGCTGGATGAGCTGCTGATCTCGGAAATGGAGGAAATCATGGGGAAGTACGGGGATCCGAGAAGAACGGAGATAATCTCGCACGCTGAGGAGTCGATTATTGCCGAGGACAACATAGTCCTGGTCACATCCCAGGGTTTTGCCAAGAGGATGAACCCCGGCGCGTTCAGAAGGCAGGAGAGGGGCGGTACCGGGGTCATCGGCGTGCAGCTGAAGGACGACGACGTGGCCTTTTTCGGCATATGCAGATCGGACGAAAAGCTCCTCCTCTTCACGGACAAGGGAAATGCATTCTGTCTCGATATAGAGGAGATTCCGAAGATGGACAGAAATTCCGGCGGGGTTTCGCTGAAGAGGATGCTCAGGCTCGAGGATGAAAGGGTCGTCTCGGCCGTCGGCGTCCGCTCCTTCGAGGAGGGAGAGGTTCTGATACTTTCTTCCGGCTCCCACATCAAAAGGGTCCCGCTAAAGGAGTTCGAAAACGCGAAGAGGGCCGGAATAAAGGCCTCCAGCGAGAAAATCGAATTTGCCGCACCGCTCAGGGGAAAGGATGTTTTCATGGTTACGGAAATGGGCTACGTTTTGAGAACGAGGGCCGAGGACATTCCCGTTTACTCGAGAAATTCCAGAGGCGTTATTGCGATGCGTCCGGGAAGCGGTGACAGGATCTCCTGGATCGCCACGGGAAGCTCGGACAGGCTGCTCCTGCTCACCGAGAGGGGTTACGGAAAGGCATGCGAGACTTCAAAGTTCAGGACGCTTCACCGCGGTGCAAGGGGAGTAATAGGCTACAGGGTGACGGAGAAGACGGGTAAAGTCGTGTTCGCCGAACTCTGCAGCGATGGCGACCTTTTCCTGGTGAGCAGGGATGGATACTGCATAAGGGTCAGCATTCAGGAAATCCCGGTTCAGGGAAGGAGTTCCTCGGGAGTAATAGTGAGCAGAAAAGGCGTGTGGAGAGGTTTCGTTTACAGGGAGCCCTCGGACTGATCGAAAATCTAAGTCTTCGGATTAAACATTCCGAAAATTTAGAAAAAGGTCTTAGCGGAGCGG
>QNUZ01000060.1 GCA_004347865.1 Archaeoglobi archaeon
CTCAGAACTCCTGTTGTTATCGTAAATCCAAGCGCCATTCCTAAATACAAGGAGCCATTCACGAAGGTGTAGGCAACTACAAGGGATAGCAGATCTAACAAGGTGACCACCTCTTCCGTTTGGCTACTTTAAGCTGCTCAAATCCAATTTCAAAGGGTGAGTTCCACACAATGAGTATTAGCATGAGAGGAGTATTTAAAATTTATGGTTTTTAATGCTTATCAATTTTTTTTATAGAAATTGGGTGCCCAGAAAACCCAGAGCTTTAGCTCTGGGATGAATGGGCAAAGCTTAAATACTGCTTTCCGTAATTCTACCATACATGCGGGCATGTTGCCCAAATAGGTGTAGGCAGGATCTACAAATGCCCGAAGTGTGGGATGGAATACGACAGGGATCTAAACGCATGCATAAACATAGCCCGCAGGTTAATGAGATCTGCGGGATGGGGGAGCTGTGAGCCCCCCGAACCGGCAGATGAGGGGAGGGGCGCGAAGCCCTCTCTTAACGCCGGAAGCTCCCGACTTTAGCCGTGGAGCAGCTCACCTAGATTCGGAAGGTGATTGGTCAATAGATCCCCAAGACTCTCTGCGGATTGTCGATATGCTTATACATAATAGACCTTAAAAATACATTGAAGCTCAGAAAGGTGTCTGAAGTGAAGAGAACGAACACTTTCATAATCGAGGGCTGTCCTGCCCTTGTGGAAGCTTGCGGACAGCTGCGCTAAGCTTTACAATGAGCTGAACTTCGAAAGGAGGCATGCATACATGCGCTGCAGGCGTTTCGAGTGGTATCCCAAGCACCTCTACGAAAAATACGTTCCGCTGATAGGCTCAGCAACTGCCCAGCAGATAATAAACAAGAACAACGAAGCCCGGAGGAGCTTTCTGGCCTTAAAGAAGCTCGAAGCCGAAGGAAAGCTTCCGGAGCACAGGCTACCTCCAGGGAGGTAGCGTTAACGGGGGACGCAGCCCTTGCTTGTAAGGTGGAACGGGATGAGGTGGGAGCCTAAAAGGGCTGTGAACAGCCTACCGATGAGGGCCTTGGAAGCTTTAGCCGTGGAGAGTGTCAAAAACAAATTAAGATTATAACCGAAAACCCCGCCCTTTAGGGCGGGGTAGCTCACTTTATGTATATATCTCTATATTTCTCTCTTAGAATCTTTTTGTTTATCTTTCCAACACTTGTTTTGGGAATCTCCTCAACAAAGATGATTCTGTCTGGTAACTGCCACCTTGCAAACCTTTTTAGCATGTGTTCTCTTAATTCGGTTTCAACTTGTTCCTTCGGCTTGGTTTTGTGAGGGTTTTTCAGCACCACCAGTGCTAGAGGTCTTTCACCCCATCTTGGGTGGGGTACCCCTACAACAACGGCTTCATACACGTATGGGTGGCTCATGAGTGTCTTTTCAAGGTCAACGCTTGGTATCCATTCTCCGCCACTTTTTATAATGTCTTTAAGTCTGTCAACTATGCGGAAGTATCCTAATTCGTCTATTGTTCCTGCATCTCCACTCTTCCACCACTTGTCTTCTGTTACACTTTCCTTTGTTCTTGGATCGTTATAGTATTCTTTTATGATCCAAGGACCGCGAAGCCAAAGCTCTCCAATGCTTTTCCCATCCCAAGGCAATTCCTTTCCAGTGGCGGGCTCAACCAACTTTGCTTCAACCCCAAATACAAACAATCCCTGCTTCTTCATGTGCATAAGACGCTCCTCCTCCGACAAAGCCAATATCTGAGGCTTCGGGATGTTGGCAGTTGCGAGCGGGGAAGTTTCAGTCGCGCCATAAGCATGAATCAAATTGGCTCCCAGCTCTCTATAGCTCTTTATCATTTCCAAGGGCGGTTCTGTAGATCCACTTATAAGTCTGAATCTGTCTAATCTTGCTGTCGGTGCAATCCTCTTCAAAACTTCCAAAATGGGCGATAGGATTGCTGGAGCTCCTGAAGCTATAGAGACCTTTTCGTTTAGTATTATGTTTGACAAATGAACAGGATTGTAGAGTCCGGGGAGTACTAGCTTGACCCCGAACATTGGACAAGCCAGATGAGACGTCCAGCCGTTCACGTGATAGAATGGCACGATCTGGAGATAAACGTCTGAACTGCTAAAGTTAAAAACTGCTGCGGATGTTATCGCTTGCAAAATTAGGGCTCTATGTGAGTAAAAAACACCCTTTGGATTACCTACTGTTCCAGCCGTGTAGCAAGCAGTAGCAGCCGACTTTTCGTCGATGTCCTCCCAGTCTCTCCTCTTAGGGTTTTTGCTGATTAGATCCTCATAATAGTAAATCGGTTTTAGCTTCGTTTTGATTTCTTCGGGACTTTTATCAGTCATAAGAACATAAAAATCGAATTTGTGTTTTTCTGCTAGTCTTTCTGCCAATTCGACAAGGGTATCGTCAAAGAACAGGACTCTAGCACCTGAATGATCGGCAATATAGGCAAGCTCGTTGAGATGCAATCGAATGTTTAGCTGCACCAAAACGGCTCCAATACCAGAAACGCTGAAATAGCTCTCGAAATACCTGTGATCATTCCACCCCAAGATCGCGATTCTGTCACCCGCTTTAACACCTAGTGCTTCAAGTGCATTTGCCATTGCGCAAACTCTTTCGTAAATTTGGAGATAGTTGAAGGTGTGCACTTTTCCACTTTGTAGAGTTCGGTAGGAGATAACTTCGACTTCATCGTGGACTCTGGCAGCATGTTGTAAGACCTTGTGAAGATTTAGCTGGTATTCGTCATTCATCGTGGATGGTAAACCTTTCAGCACCATGGTTTAAACTTAAATTTATAAGTATTAAAAAATTTCCCTCTCTTTCATCTTTTTTGCCTTTTAAATTTTGAATGAGTTCAAAAACCTTTATTAACAGAAAAACTACATTTCTTGTGGATAAAATGGACGCTGAAACTTCAAAAAATGGCGATTATTCCGCAAAGGACATTGCAGTTCTTTCAGATCTTGAAGCTGTCAGAAAAAGACCTGGAATGTATATAGGTAGTGTTGGAATCAAAGGACTTCATCACTTACTGTGGGAAGTAGTCGATAACAGCGTTGATGAGGCCCTAGCTGGATTTTGTGACCTCATAAAGGTTACAATTCATGCAGACGGTTCTGTAAGCGTTGAGGATAATGGCAGAGGCATACCTGTAGATCTTCACGAAACCGGGAAACCCGCACTTGAAGTTGTAATGACAAAACTTCATGCAGGCGGAAAATTCAGCAATAAAGTTTACAAGGTCGCAGGAGGGCTTCATGGGGTGGGCGTCTCCGTAGTTAATGCTCTTTCAGAGTGGCTTGAAGTCTGGGTCAAAAGAGATGGAAGAATATATTACCAGCGATACGAAAGAGGGGATCCGAAAACGGAACTCAGAATTGTTGGAGAGAGCAACGAAACTGGTACGATTATTAGATTCAAACCCGACGATGACATCTTCGAAGTAACTGAATTCAACTATGAGATTGTTTCCCAGAGACTGAAGGAGATTGCTTATTTGTGCAAAGGTCTGAGAATTTTGCTTTTAGATGAAAGAAGAGGAACTTCGGAGGAATATATATTTGATGAAGGAATTGTTGGACTCATTAAGGAATTGAACAAGAGAAAGAAGGTTTTTCATGAACCTATATACATCAACGATGCTAAAAACGGAGTTTTGGTTGAGGTCGCTCTCCAGTTCACCGATTCAGAAATCGAAAACATCTTGGCATTCGCAAACAACATAAGAAATCCCGACGGCGGTACGCACGTCATAGGCTTCCGCTCGGGTCTTACAAGGGCGATCAATGAGTATGGAAGAAAGAATATAAAGAAGTTCGAGCCGATTGCTGGGGCTGAGATTAGAGAGGGGTTGACGGCGGTTATAAGTGTAAAAGTTCCGAATCCTCAGTTCGAAGGTCAGACAAAGGGGAAGCTCACAAACAGTGAGGTAAAAACGGCCGTAGAGTCGGCGGTTTACTCGGGTTTGCTGGACTGGCTTGAAAAGAATCCGAGAGAGGCAGAGAGCTTAATAAACAGATTGTTGGTAATAAAAAGGGCAAGAGAGGCGGCAAGGAGGGCTAAAGAGCTTGTTAAGAGAAAGGAGGAGTTATCGATAATGCTCCCAGGAAAGCTTGCTGATTGCTCGTCAAAAAACATAGAGGAAAGGGAATTGTTCATCGTAGAAGGTGAAAGCGCAGGAGGTTCGGCAAAGCAAGCAAGAGACAGGCGGTTTCAGGCTATTTTGCCGATAAGGGGAAAGATCATAAACGTTGAAAAGGCAGGAATGATAAAAATACTGAAAAATGAGGAAATCAAAGCCATAATCTCCGCAATAGGTGCGGGAATTGATAGGAACTTTGATCTCGGCAAGATGAGGTATAGCAGAGTTATTATCATGAGCGATGCAGATGTGGATGGTCTGCACATAAGGACGCTATTGTTGGCATTCTTTTATCGGCACATGAGGCCACTTATCGAGGCTGGAAGACTTTTCATCGCACAGCCACCGCTTTACGGGGTTAAAAAGAGCAATAGAACTTATTATGCTTACAACGAGCTTGAGTTGAACAAATTGCTTGAAAAGGTCGGTGACGCGGAAGTGCAGAGATACAAGGGTCTTGGAGAGATGAACCCTCAACAGCTATGGGAAACCACAATGGATCCGGAGAGAAGGATAATGTTTCAAGTCAAGATAGAAGATGCGAAGAGAGCAGATGAGCTCTTCAGGATTCTGATGGGGGAAGACGTTGAGAGCAGAAAGACATTCATAATATCGCATTCGAGAGAGGTGAAAAATTTGGATGTTTGATCTGGAAAGATACTCAAGGCAGATCGAGATATTTGGAATTGAGGGACAGAAAAAGCTTTCGAAGTCGTCTGCACTAGTCGTAGGTGCTGGAGGACTAGGAAGTGCTGCAATTCAGTACCTAGCTGCTGCTGGAATCGGAAGGCTTGGAATAGTTGACGGTGATGTTGTTGAAAAATCAAACCTACAGCGGCAGACAATTCATGCTGGGAATATAGGGATGAACAAAGCAGAATCTGCGAAACTCTTCGTTGAGAGGCTAAATCCAGAAGTTGAAGTAAACGTTTACCCCTTCGATCTAACTCCTAACAACGCTTTGGAGCTTTTAAAAGGATACGATGTCATAGTTGGTTGCCCGGACAGTTTTAGAGTAAGGTTCATATTGAACGATGCATCCTTTTTGCTCAAAAAACCCCTTGTTCATGCAGCGGTCTACGCGTTCGAGGGAGAGCTTTCGACCTTTATTGGAAGCCCATGCTATCGCTGCTATCTTCCTAAGATGCCTCCAACAACAGGTAGGGCAATAATAGGGGCTAATGCCGGGCTTTTTGGCTGTCTTCAGGCTCTTGAAGCGATAAAGCTGATAACGGGCTACGGTGATCCTTTGAAAGGGAAAATTTTTAGGTTTTCTGCCGAAACCATGACCTTCTTTGAGTTCAACATTCGAAAGCGCGACGATTGCAGAGTTTGCAACGGAGAGCTCGAGGGGATTTTCGAGGAGAATTACGCAGGAGATTGCGAAATCGTAAGGCTTAAGTAAGAAGAAATTGAGTGAGATCAATTAAATTCTTCTTAATCCAGTGAATACTGAGGAATGTCTCAGCCTTGGCTTCTGCGGCATTCACTGCAGTGGAGATTGAGAAAATCTTCTTTCAAACTTAAGGGAAAATTATAATCGAAAGCCCTACTTTTCAAGGCGGATCAGCTTTTGAAGAATTTTCGTATGAAATTGCCCTCCTCTCTCAGAATTTCCACTTTTTTTCCAAAATCTATGTTGCCAATTCCAAGATCATCCAGCTCAACTGTGATCAGACCGTCATAACCCAGTTCCGATAGATCTTTGAGCACCTTTGCAACTCTATCGCTCTTGCTTGCCTGCACGTGCCTCTTTTGCTCATCTGAATTGCTCACATGAACGTTCCTAAACCTTTCGATGAGGCCGTAAAACTCCTCCGCTATGTCAATCGAATGCTTTATGTCAAACGTTATGGAGAGGTCGTAAAATTCCGCAAAATCTTTAATCTCTTTTGGGGCCTTGCAAAGGTTGTTTATTCTCTGTTCTGAGTTCTCCAGGGAAAGAATTACACCTTTGAACTTGGCAAATCTCGAAGAGATCCGAAGATAATTGTGCAGGGAGTTGTAATCTGCCCATACAGGCTCTCTGTATGCACTTCTCTTACCTGCGTGAATTGTTACCAGTTCTGCATTTTTTTTGGATGCTAAGGAAATCGTGTAAAGCGTTTCTTTTAGCGAAAGCTCGCACAGATCGTTATTAACGGAAACAGGATTGAGATCCAGAACTGGAGCGTGTAGCGCTAATTTTAAATCTGCGAAGCAATCGAGCTTCTCGATTGAGCGATCTATCCAGAAATATGGTGTCTCAACCCAGAACTCTAATCCATCAAATTCTGCCATCTCGCAGGCTTTTGTCATCATATCGGTTGAGTACTCGTAAAAGAACATAGAAGAGAACAGCAGATTCATAGCCTTCGCATTCTTCTGTAGTCCTCAAAAAGCTTCTCTATGCTTTCAATTCTTTTTCTCCTGAGTTCCTCTAACTTCTTACGGTAAACTTCCTCGATTTTGGGGCTCACAAATGCAAAACCTTCTCCTCCGACGACCTCGACCTCATCAGCAGCGATTCGAGGAATTCCGTGTGAGTCAAATACCTCTTTTGCGAGATGTGACATTTCCCCAAATGTTATTACCGCTTTTATCTTTCTCTCGCACAGCATTTCTGCGACACTATCGCTTCCTCCGCTGGAATCAAGAATTAAAACAATGTCTCCCTCATCAATGTCTTTTTTCTGCTCAATCTCCTCCTTAGAAAACTTTCTCAGAATCTTCACTTCTTTCCATCCTATCAATTCTCCAATTTTGAATTTTCTGAGCATTTCTATTTGCTCTTTAAGCCTCGAGATTTCAGAATCCTTGTCTCTTATTTCCGAAAGTAGCTCGGAAATTCTGAATTCAAGATTCCTTATATATGTCTCCTTGCGAATTCTTTCCTTCTCTTCGCTCGAAAGATTTGCTATTTTGGTCCTAAGCCTGTCTATTTCCTCTTTCAGTTCTCGTATTTGTCTTCTAAGAACGTCATTTTCCTCTAAAAGTTCTTTGATCTTCCTGTCCCTTCTTTCAAGCTCGGAAATTAGATCAGCGTCTACAAATTCCTTCTTTTCGTTTCTCTCAACCTTTCTGTCCTCAAAAAGACTATCCAGCTTGGTACCCCTAACGATTTCGGCCTTAACCTTCTCCGAATCAACTCCTGCAGGGATCCTCCTTTCTATGTTCCTAAATTTACTCTTATAGTAATTGAAGGCGTCCATAGCTGCAGCTAGCGCGTCTCTCTCGTGGTCATTCAGAATTTTAAACTCACAGGTTAAATCTCTTTTCTTTTCAACGTTGAGGTCTTCTTTTGGGGAGTAGAGAACGGCATTGAAGGTTGCTTTTAACTTTGAAACTAATTCTGGAGGGTTCTTTTTGTCTGTTGCGATTATGACCGGCTTTCCGTGTTCAGTTATATATTCAATGACTTCAGATAAGCTCCAATCTTTCTTACTCCTAATAGAAATCAGGTTACCTGCCAGATCCATAATGGCAACCGCGGTGGTCGTTCCTGGATCAATACCAGCAATCAGGTATCTTTTAGCTCTAGAGAGCGGAATTAGTTCGACTTTCTCCTTTTCGACAGAACTCACCTTAACTTGAACATCCTTAGTCTTGAAATTGCTTATAGGCACGTCCTTTCTTGGCGCGTTGATAATTATCTCTCCTCTTGAGATCCCACCAAATCTATTCCTAACGTTTTCGCTATATTCAAGGCCTAAATCGTCTAAAATTGCCTTTATCTCTCTGTAAACGCTTCTTACGGCATCATGAACTTTTCTGCTATATCTTTTCTGTCTCCAGCCCCCTTTTCCTAAACTTCTGTTTCTCGAAACAACTATTTGAGTTTTGTCCGTAAACACAGAAACTTCGTATCCAATATCAAAGCTAGCAAGATATGCGCATGTCCTAGCCTCGTCAAATGGGTCTCTCGGATTCATTTTTATACCAAATCTTCTGGCAAGAGCGGGTAAGGAGCTATCAACAGCCACCTGGACCAATCTAGTGTTCGTGTTTTTCAAGAATTCGATTATCTCTTCTTTCGATTTGAAAAGCTCACTTATACTGTCTATTGCAACAATTTCAGGTTTCAGCTCTCTAATTGCCCTAAAAAGCTTGTTTTTGGATACTATAGTTTTCAGTTCCTCTTCTCCCTCAATCGCTACAAGAGCAAATTTTCTGTGCCCCAGACTGTCAATCCCCACTATCACCAATTATTCTCTTGATCACGGAATTCATATCTCTTTCTATGCCGTAAGCCCTAATGAAATATTTCAGCAGATTCTCAAGATCTCTGTGCAGGATTTCCCTCCAGTTATCCTCACCCACTTCGAGGCTCTGCGGAAAGTCGATAATCCAAAAGCCCTCTTCGTTGACGAGAATGTTGAAAGGGCTGAGATCACCATGGATTACCCCTCTACGATAAAACTTTGCTACTTCTTCGAGAATAGCCTCAAGAACCTCATCGGGATTTTTGAGCTTAACCTTAATCATTTCTTCAGCGTCAATCAGCTGCATTAGCACGGCATTCCCTTCCCATGAATAAGCTTCGGGCACGGCTAACCCTTGGAGCTTTTTAAGAGCGCTGAACTCTCTCTTCGCTGATCTGATTGAAAGTACGAGAAAATTAAGGTTTCCGTAGTCTCTTTTCTCGACCACCTTCTTGAAACTCTGGTATCCAAGTCTGTGGAATTTTATAACAGCTTCTCCATGTTTTGAAAGGCAATTGTAGACCAGACTTTCTTTACCTTCACCCATCTTTTTTCCGATCGCCTTAACTTGGCCGCTTTCAACAAGAAGATGCAGAGAGTACAAGCTAAGCCCTGAAAGGGTTAAAGTTGCCCCCTCGTATTCCGTCTGTTTATTTATAACGATTCTGTCATCTCCAAGGGCCCTTAGGATCCTCCTAGTCTTTTCCTCATTTATCTTTGCAAAACTGCTGATTACATTTAGGGGAACATACTTGTAGTTCCACAGATTTTTGAAAATGGCATCTAGAATTTTCCAAGAATTCTTTCCGAGCTTGGGATACAGTGAGGGTAAGTCCATAACACAAATTATGAGGGTGTTAAAAATCGTTTTTGGAAAATCTTTATTTGCGACTTATAGAGCTGAATCTGTGAAGGAACTAATTTTAGCTTTGGACGTGGAAGAGAGAAAAATTGCTGTGAGGATAGCTGAAGAGCTCAGCGATGTTATTGACAGATTTAAGGTAAACTATCCGCTTATACTGTCTTCAGGAATAAGGATTATTTCGGAATTATCAGAAATGAAGCCTGTGATTGCAGATTTAAAAATCGCAGATGTTCCTCATGTGAGCTCGAAGATTGCAGATTTGGCATTTCGTAATGATGCGAAAGCAGTAGTAGTCCATGGGTTTGTGGGGAGCGATTCTTTGAAATCGGTTATGAATGTTGCAAGACGTTTTGATGGCGAAGTTTACGTCGTTACAGAGCTCAGCAGTCCAGGTGGCGAGGAATTCATGAGTAAAGTTTCGCTTGAAATTGCGAAAAAGGCGAAGGAAATCGGATGCCATGGACTTATTGCTCCAGCTACGAGGCTTGAGAGATTGAAGGAAATCAGAAGTGTGGCTGGAGAAATGCGGATTTTGTGCCCCGGTGTGGGGGTTCAGGGTGGTACTCTGGAGGTTCTTAGGTATGCAGACGGAATAATAGTCGGCAGGAGTATTTACGAGGCAGATAATCCGAGACAGGAGGCAAAGAGGTTCAGGGAGTATGTTCAGACTTATAGCCTTTGACCTTGATGGCACCTTAGTTGAGTTTAACATACCTTTTGAGGAGATAAGGGCATTTTTGGGAATCAAGGATAGATTTGTGTTAGAAACGATTTTGTCCGAAAAAGATGAGTTTAGAAGAAGGGAAATGCTTAAGGTTCTCGAAAGATATGAACTAAAAAGTGCAGAAAATGCGAGGCTGGCGTTTTACGCTAAGGAAATACTTCAATTTCTTAGAGATAGGAAGGTAATTCATGGAGTTGTGACGAGAAATAGCAGAAGAAGTGTAGATATAATCTCGAGGAAGTTTGGATTAGAATTCGATTTCGTTGTCAGTAGGGAAGATGCGAACCCAAAACCTTCGCCGGAACCTATAAAGATGATTCTTGAAAGGTTTGAAGTTGAACCAAAGCATGCATTGGTTGTTGGGGACCACTTATTTGATCTCCTGTCAGGGAAGGGTGCAGGGGTTAAAACCGCACTGATTGTGCATGAAAAGAATAGGGATATGATAGAAACCTTTAAAATCCATGCTGACTATGTTTTTAATTCTTTGAAGGAACTTAAGGGATTTCTTAGGGGAGAATATGATTCCAAGGGATCATCCAAGGTATGAGTCCCTCGTAACGAGAGAAAAACTCGTTGAGGGTGTTAAGCAGGGGATAACGGCATTAGAAGGTTTGATAGCCCATGGAAGAGGGGAGGCTTTTGATTATATACTCGGAGAAAGAACGAGAGATTTTGCGCTGAAGGCTGAGAAGGTCGCAGTGGCAATGATGTTGCTAGCAAAAAATCCCGTGATCAGCGTAAATGGAAATACAGCAGTTCTTGTGCCAAAGGAGGTTGGAGAGCTCGCGAAGATCTTGAACGCGAAGGTTGAAGTGAACGTTTTTCATTACAGCA
>QNUZ01000061.1 GCA_004347865.1 Archaeoglobi archaeon
CGTATCGAAGATCGTTGGATAGAACCTGAAATCGAGCTCGTAGAAGCTTTCTTCGTCAACCTGTCTCTGCTTTCCGAATCTGTCGGGAAAGCGATATGCTATGAGTTCGTAGACGAAGTCATCAAGCTGTGCCCCAACCGATGCAAGGGCCCCGATCAGCCCCCGGCCATTCTTGAAACTTAGATAGGGTATCCTGAGCCGTTCTGCCAGATCCTTTGCCTGCTCGATTGTGAGAACGTCCTTTATGGCCATGTCTGCAAACTTTCTAAGCTCAGGAACCTTCTCCTCTGAAACAAAAACAACGCCTGGATTTGTGTTCTCTTCTTCGAGTTCTGCAAATTCTTCGACAACATTTCTCGCAATTTCCATGGCATCGTCGATGCTGACGTCTGCCAGAAAGCTCACGGCACCGTTGCCCCTGGTTTTGAACGGAATCGTTGGGTTGAGTCTTATCAGCCTCGGATAACCGATGACCTCCCCTATCTCTCTCAGCCTCTCCATTAGCAGCAGGGCGATATAGGTTGTGCACATCCCCTTTCGGCTGTCAGTGTCGTCTATTCCTATCCAGACTCGCATAAAGTCTCGCGGATATCAGATCGGATTTCGTTCTCTCTATGCTCGCTCTCGCGACATCGAGCTTCGCCCTCAAATTTAGAACTAGCTTTTCGGGGAAGGAAGAGAACGGAAGGAGTTCGGAGTATATTTTCTCCATCGCATCAAGCGTTCTCTCCGCTTTTTCCAGATCGTTCTCGATCATCCTTGAAAGTGCAAATCTGCGAAGCTCACCAACGAGATCCGCTAGGCCCGCTAAAAACGCGGAGTGGGGGACATCGAATTCAAGAGAAATTTCAAATTCCCCTTTAACGAATTTCAGGAATAGAAAGGCCTCAACAAACTCCTGAATAGCATCCAGTGCCGAGTAGTAGATTTCGGGGAAACTCTGGAACTCCCTGATCTCTTCTAAGATTTCTCTGCCTCTTGAAATGTTCTCTTCAGCAATTTCAACGTTCTTGGAGTGGGTGGCAACCACGGCCTTTGATGAGAGAATCCTCAGATCTCTCGAAATCTTTAGCAGCCTCTCTCTGGCCTTTTCCAGCTCCTCAAATCTTTTTCTGCATTCATCGAGCCTCATAATGGTCTGAGCAAACAGACCCTGCTTTCATCGGATTCATCCACAATCTCGTAGCCTCTCTTCGCAAGCATTTTGCTGAAATCCACAACATCTCTGTGTTCCGGCATGTTTTCGTAGTTCAGCCTGAGTCTTGAATAGCCGAGGAACATATAGGCCTTTGCCTCAACGTAGTCCGGGTCTGCAACCCTTATAAGTTTGTCGAATTTCTCAGCCGCCTTTTCATCCATGTTTATTCCCCTTATCAGGGTAATTCTGATAACGGTTCTCGATTTGGAGCTGCCAAGAGCTTTCAGGCTCTCGAGAATTCTGTTCCAGTAGCTTTTTTGCGGTCTGTTCAGCGCAAGGTGACTTCCCTCGTCGTAGGCAACGAGGCTTATGTAAAGCTGCGTCGGCTCAACAATTTCTACCATTTCTGGTTTTGTTCCGTTTGTGACGAGAAAGGTTGTGAAACCCCTCCTTTTATAGCATTCCACGAGCTCGGGAAGGTGCGGGTAGAGTGTCGGCTCTCCTAAAAGGCTTATCGCCACCTGATTCGGTTTTTCCGCTTCAGCCAGTTTTTTCCTGTTCACGCCCTCTGTTCCGTA
>QNUZ01000062.1 GCA_004347865.1 Archaeoglobi archaeon
ACGCATGCATAAACATAGCCCATGCCTTAACGAGAGGCATGGGATGGGGGAGCTGTGAGCCCCCCGAACCGGCAGATGAGGGGAAGGGCGTAAAGCCCCCTCTTAACGCCGGAAGCTCCCGAATTTAGTCGGGGAGTAGCTCACTTTTTCGATGTAGTCCCATGCAAGTCTTTCGATCTTGTCTGTAAGCCACTCCACGTAGTAGCTGCCCCCCAAGGGGTCAACCACGTTTGCCACTCCGCTTTCATATGCAATTATCTGCTGGGTTCTGAGAGCAACTCTTACCGCTTCATCGCTTGGCAGGGCCCAAGCCTCATCGAAGCTGTTCGTATGCAGGCTCTGACAGCCTCCAAGTACTGCAGCAAGTGCTTGAAGTGCAACTCGAACGATATTGTTGAGAGGTTGCTGGGCCGTGAGCGTGCAGCCGGCGGTTTGGACGTGGAATTTCATCCACCAGGATCTTGGGTTTTTTGCCCCGTAATCTTTCATGATCTTTGCCCACATTCTTCTGGCAGCTCTGAACTTTGCGATCTCCTCAAAGAAATCGTTGTGGCAATTGAAAAAGAAGCTGAGCTGCGGGGCCAGTCTGTCAATGTCGATTCCTCTTTTAATCGCGGCCTCAACGTAGGCCATCCCATCTGCTATTGTGAATGCAAGTTCTTGTACCGCATTTGAGCCCGCTTCTCTTATGTGATAGCCTGAGATGCTTATCAGATTGAATTTTGGCACATTCTCAATTCCCCATTCGAATATGTCAACTATGAGCTTCAGAGAGGGTTCGGGTGGGAGAACGATCGTGTTCTGCGCGTGGAACTCCTTTAGCATGTCGTTCTGAATTGTCCCCCTAATCTTTTCTCTTGGAACTTTCTGCATGTCTCCTATGGCCGTGTACATGGCGAGAATCATTCCTGCAGGTGGATTGATTGTGAAAGAAGTTGAAACCTTGTCTAGCGGGATACCGTTGAATAGGATCTCGAAATCCTTCAGAGTGTCCACAGCCACGCCACATTTCCCAACCTCTCCGTCTGCAAGGGGATCATCGCTGTCCAAACCCATCAATGTAGGAAAGTCGAAGGCCGTGCTCAATCCAGTCTCACCTTCTTCGAGAAGCATTTTCCAGCGCCTGTTCGTGTCCTCAGCTGTTCCAAAACCAGAGAATAATCGCATAGTCCAGATTTTACCGCGAAACATGTCAGGGTAAATTCCCCTAGTGAACGGGAATTCTCCGGGATAGCCAATATCCTTTAGGAAGTCTATGTGCGCGATATCTGAGGGGTCGTATATATCCTTGATTTCAATTCCTGAGAGAGTCTCAAACTTTCTGAGTTTTCTTTCATTTTTAGATATCCAGGGCTCCAAGCACTCTTCCTCCCATTCTTTTTTCCTTTCCCTAATCCTCTCCAGAAGCTCACTCATAATTCTATCTTATTAACATTAATAAAATCCTTTTGGTGTCAGGCTTCTATGAATTCGAGTGTGATTCCGATGTCTTTTTCGGTATCAAGGTAAGCGTACCTCACTCCGGCAATCTCTCCGCTCTCGATCACCCTCATCCCTCTTTCTTCGGCACTCCTGAGCTTTTCATCTAAATCCCTAACGAAAAAGCCGATATGGTGCAGGCCTCCACCTTTTTCTTTCAGGAATTTCGCGTGAATCGTTTGACCCTCCAGAACCTGAATCAGTTCGAGCTGAA
>QNUZ01000063.1 GCA_004347865.1 Archaeoglobi archaeon
ATTTCATCCCAGCAGAAGATTCCTCTTCAGGCTTTGCCGAGAACTAGGATTTCCGCATCCTGATTTTCTGCTGGACGTGCTAAATTCTGAGCAGATCTCTGAGTGGCAAGCGTATGACCAATTGGAACCTATCGGAGAATGGAGAGCGGATTATAGAATCGGGATTTTGTGCTCTTTGATTTCGCAAATTGCAATTGCTGTTTTTGGAAAGAAGGAAAGTGATTCTAGTAGCATCAGTCCGATTGATTTCATGCCAGATTGGGCTGGAGATTTCGAAGAATCAAAGATGTTTAGAGGAAGGCAAACCGCTTCCAGTCCAGAGGAAATAAAGGCTTTGTTTTCCGTTTTCGCTTCGGCTTCCTCTAGCAGCGGCGAAAAGGAGAAATAGCAAATGGCAGATCTTGGATCTTTGTTCGTTACATTGGGAGCCGATATTTCTCAGCTAAGAGAGGCGGTGTCTAAAGCTGAGTCTACTTTGCAAAGATACGCTGATAGCACAACTAAGAATTTGGGAAGGGCTGAGCAGGCCTGGAGAAAATTTAACGATAACATTTCTAAAAGCTCTTCTGCGATTACTTCTAGGCTCGAATCCTTGAAAGGGGTTTTGTTTAGTATCAACAGTGTCTTTGCTTCTTTGGGAGTCGGTTTGTCATTTAAGAAAATTATCGATGCTGCCACGGAATATCAGACTGCTTTGATTGATATGGGAAAGGTTACAGATCAATCTTTCGAAGAGATCGAGAAAAGAGTTTGGAGTCTGACAGGAAAAGGTTTTGGAAGTGCTACTGAGTTGATGCGTGGATATTATATGGTGATTTCCGCCGGAGTCACTGAGCCGGTTAGGGCGTTGGAGTTATTGGTGACGGCGTCGAAGGCGGCGAAAGCAGCGCATGTTGATCAAGCGTCTATGATTCGCGTTTTGACTGCTCTCATGACAGCTTATGGCAGGGAACTAAAGTCAACTTCAGAAGCAGCCGATATTTTGTTTGCCACAGAAAGATATGGAAAAACGACAGTCATGGAGCTGGTTCCTGTTTTAGGAACAACGGCGAACCTTGCTCATAACGTCGGACTTAAAGCAGTTGAGATGGCGGGAGCGTTGTCATTAGTGACTCAGACGGCTGGAAATACTGCAGAAGCTGCGACTCAATTAGAGGCCCTTCTTGCTGCTTTGATCAATCCTACAGATGAGCTGAAAGAGCTGTTTAAAGATTTTGGTGGAGCTATCTCTGCAATTCAGAAGTTGGGATTTGTGGAAACGCTTAGAAGAATAGATGAAGCTGGAAAAGGCTCGGCAGAAGCAATAAAGCAGATTTTGGGTGGAAGAAAAGAAGCCACTCTCGGATTTCTAGCTTTGAGGATGGAGAACTTTGAACTGTTGAAAAATTTGATTAGTGGAGTTGAAGCAGGAGCTGGTTCTGCTGAAAAAGCATGGCAGCAATTTTACAAAGGATTTGAGAGTGTCTGGGGTAGATTTACGTCTACAATCAAAAACAATATGATTTTGATAGGCAAAGATGTTCTTCCAATTCTATCGGAAATTATTGAACGTATTACTCCAAAAATTAAAGAGATCGCAGCGTCGATTAGGACGAGTTTTCACAATATCGTCGAGAGTGGGGTTAAGGAATATGTTGACAAGCTTGCTAGTGCTTTTGATGCTTTGGTTTTTATCGTAA
>QNUZ01000064.1 GCA_004347865.1 Archaeoglobi archaeon
TATCGCGACCCTCTGCAGCTCTCCACCACTTAAATCCCCGACCTCCCTGTTCAAACTGGCCTTTAAATTTAATTTCTCAACTGCTTCATCCAATATACTCCTCTCATCGAATTTCTCAAGCAATTCCCTTGTCTTGCCCCTAAAAGCCTTTGGAATCGTCTCAATGTACTGTGGCTTTATGCTGGCCCTTATTTTCCCATCTCTCAGCTTTTTTAGGTAATCCAGCAATTCTGTTCCAGAAAAACGTTCGAAAATTTCTTCCCAATCTGCTTCCTCCTTCCCCAAGTTCGGTTTCAGCTGTCCCGACAATATCCTAACCGCAGTACTTTTTCCCGTTCCATTGGCACCGAGAATTCCAACCACTGCACCGCTTCTTGGAACCGGGAGATTGTACAGAACGAAGCCATTAACACCGTACCGGTGGACTTCTCTGCCCTCAAGTCTCTCTGGAAGCCCAACGATCTGAATCGCCTTCATCGGGCACTTCTTGATGCAGATGCCACAGCCCACACAAAGTTTTTCCGAGATCACGGCCTTCTCAGCTATAACTACTGTCTCGTCCCCGCTCCTGACTTTTGGGCAGTACTTCAGGCATTCCTGCCCGCACTTCTTCGGCTGACATCTCTCCTTGTCGACGACCGCTATGCGCATCCTAGGTTTTGCCATTAGCAGGGTATAAGAATATTTATATCCCTCGGTTAGTTCTAAATCCATGGAAAATTTGATTGAACGGATTAGGGCGGGGAAATTTACAATAGTTTATGAGGAAGATAAAAGCTTTCTTTCAATCCCCGCAGAAATCGTCAATTCCGACATGATCAATTTCATGATGAAGAATTGCGATGAAATACGCCTCTCCCTGCCCTGGAAGAGGATTTCCTCACTCGGGCTGAACAAATTCTTTTTCAACGGTAACGTTATTCCCGTAGATCCGAAAAAGGAAAAGATATCCGCAGAAGACAGAGCCAGCTTCATTAAGAGACTTGTTTTTGAAAATTTAACTCCTGAGGAAATAAAGTTTCCGGGGAGGATCTTTGTTGAGGAAACAAAAGAGATGGGGATCCTTGAAAGGCCCGGAATAGCGGAAGCCTGTTCCGATCTTGCAAGATTGGCCGGCTTTAGGCCTTGTGCAGCCTATGCCCCAATTCTGACTCCCGAAGGAGAGGTTGCTGGAAAAGAGTATGCAGAAAGTTTTTCAAGGGTTCATTCCATACCCCTGATTAGCATAAGGGAACTTATAGAGTTCAGATTGAAAAACGAGAAGATCGTAGAAAGGGTGGTTGAAGCGACGCTCCCCACAAAGTTTTACGGGACCTTTAAGGCTGTGGGTTACAGGAGTCCGATCGGAGAGATAATAGCCCTCGTAAGGGGAAATGTTGCAGAAGGCGATGTGCTTGTCAGGATTCATTCTGAATGCCTAACAGGAGACGTTTTGCACTCGCTTCGATGCGATTGCGGCGAACAGCTGGAAAGCGCCCTTAAAATGATCGATCGCGAGGGTAAGGGAGTGCTGATATACATGCGCGGACACGAGGGGCGGGGTATCGGACTCATAAACAAGCTCATGGCCTATAAACTCCAGGAAAACGGTGTGGACACGGTAGATGCAAACATAAAGCTCGGATTTCCTCCGGATCTAAGGAGCTACGGAGTGGCGGCCCAGATATTGA
>QNUZ01000065.1 GCA_004347865.1 Archaeoglobi archaeon
GATGCGATGCAAGGAAAAATCCCAAGTAAGGGGAATTGAAAGCATAAGCGGGGTTATAGTTTGTTAACCCTGAATAGGTGAAGATGCAAGGAAAAATCCCAAGTAAGGGGAATTGAAAGATTTTATTACACAGGTACAACGGGGGGCGGTTGGCACACGATGCAAGGAAAAATCCCAAGTAAGGGGAATTGAAAGTCGGGCAGGCTGCGCCGAACAGCTGGATAGCTTACACGGGATGCAAGGAAAAATCCCAAGTAAGGGGAATTGAAAGATTAAATCTTCAACGTCCACCATGCTTTCACCTTACAAGTAGATGCAAGGAAAAATCCCAAGTAAGGGGAATTGAAAGTTTTGGATGTCTTGGCACCTTGGAACACCATGAAAGAGAGATGCAAGGAAAAATCCCAAGTAAGGGGAATTGAAAGTATTCCATCTGCAGCTGAATCTCAGCAGCGCCACGTAAGATGCAAGGAAAAATCCCAAGTAAGGGGAATTGAAAGCATATCCTGCACAAGCTCCGCGGCGCGAAGCTGCATTTAGATGCAAGGAAAAATCCCAAGTAAGGGGAATTGAAAGTGCTTCGCTTGAAACTTGATGAGCGCAAGATGCAACTCGATGCAAGGAAAAATCCCAAGTAAGGGGAATTGAAAGGCATAATAGTGGATAAGCCTGTCACGTCGCTGTATATCTTGATGCAAGGAAAAATCCCAAGTAAGGGGAATTGAAAGCAATTCAGAGCCCCAACGTTAACACATTGTACATCGTCAGATGCAAGGAGATGCAAGGAAAAATCCCAAGTAAGGGGAATTGAAAGATCTTAATTTTCAACGCATGTTTTCTGCAAAGAACCCTGATGCAAGGAAAAATCCCAAGTAAGGGGAATTGAAAGTAACAAACTCAGCAAACAAGAAGCGAACACAATGCTTTGGATGCAAGGAAAAATCCCAAGTAAGGGGAATTGAAAGGAATTTCTCCTTTCTTCATCTCCCGCTTGCTCTCTTCGATGCAAGGAAAAATCCCAAGTAAGGGGAATTGAAAGCTGCAGTCCAGTCTGTGTTGCACTTTCAGCCACATTTGAGATGCAAGGAAAAATCCCAAGTAAGGGGAATTGAAAGGCAATAAGCAACGCCGTTATAACATATTCCTTCCTGCCAGATGCAAGGAAAAATCCCAAGTAAGGGGAATTGAAAGAACAATACTCATTCGCCGGATAGATGAAGTAGTAGCAAGGATGCAAGGAAAAATCCCAAGTAAGGGGAATTGAAAGTTTAAAATCCTTCTTTTTTTCTGGGTTTGCTTATGAAGATGCAAGGAAAAATCCCAAGTAAGGGGAATTGAAAGCGCGGACCCAGCGTACGAGCCGTGGGCGCAGCCCGTCTAGATGCAAGGAAAAATCCCAAGTAAGGGGAATTGAAAGTCTTTACTCGACTTTGGCAAAATCAAGCCTCGGTATCCAGATGCAAGGAAAAATCCCAAGTAAGGGGAATTGAAAGATGAAATAGACATTAAAACAGTTAGTAATATTGGCAAAAGATGCAAGGAAAAATCCCAAGTAAGGGGAATTGAAAGGTATGTTTTGGTTGGCTGTCTGGTTGGTTGTTTCTGCGATGCAAGGAAAAATCCCAAGTAAGGGGAATTGAAAGTCATCATTTTAAACATGATGTAGTCTTCGGCTAAGTAGTGATGCAAGGAAAAATCCCAAGTAAGGGGAATTGAAAGTATTTGCTGGAATTTCAAGGACAGCAAAGAAATCCTGCATGATGCAAGGAAAAATC
Organism: Archaeoglobi archaeon; assembly: GCA_004347865.1. Taxonomy (GTDB): domain Archaea; phylum Halobacteriota; class Archaeoglobi; order Archaeoglobales; family Archaeoglobaceae; genus WYZ-LMO2. The sequence goes on from QNUZ01000065.1 coordinate 1,776, forward strand.
CCAAGTAAGGGGAATTGAAAGTCGCGTCCCGAAGCTAAAATGGGCTTGGAAACCTTCATGAGGATGCAAGGAAAAATCCCAAGTAAGGGGAATTGAAAGAAACTTTATTTCCATTTTTCCTGTCATTTTTTGTTTGCCTGCAAGATGCAAGGAAAAATCCCAAGTAAGGGGAATTGAAAGTTCAGCCCTTTTGAATTTGGTTTACTGACGGCTTTAGCGGATGCAAGGAAAAATCCCAAGTAAGGGGAATTGAAAGTCCTTCTCCTTGTTACTCTGATCTTGAGGCTGAGGCTGGATGCAAGGAAAAATCCCAAGTAAGGGGAATTGAAAGTGGCTTTGTTCGTCGCTGGAATTTTGCTGCCCACCGCGATGCAAGGAAAAATCCCAAGTAAGGGGAATTGAAAGTCATCATTTTAAACATGATGTAGTCTTCGGCTAAGTAGGATGCAAGGAAAAATCCCAAGTAAGGGGAATTGAAAGACATGCAGCAGATACAGCCTCAGGGACAGCAGCCTACGCCGATGCAAGGAAAAATCCCAAGTAAGGGGAATTGAAAGTTAACGCCCCCCTTAAAATGCGCATCGATACCATGCGCTGATGCAAGGAAAAATCCCAAGTAAGGGGAATTGAAAGGTTTACCAGCTATCTCACGCATCCTTGCCAGCTCTTCCTCGATGCAAGGAAAAATCCCAAGTAAGGGGAATTGAAAGTGCTAGCTCAATCCTACGACTTTTGCCATCTACAGAACCGATGCAAGGAAAAATCCCAAGTAAGGGGAATTGAAAGCTTTTGTGAACGCTCCGACATTAAGGTTTACGAAAAAGATGCAAGGAAAAATCCCAAGTAAGGGGAATTGAAAGGGAGTAACTTCATTCACTTCGCTAAGAGCGTCAATTATATCGATGCAAGGAAAAATCCCAAGTAAGGGGAATTGAAAGTTAACTCAGGTTCTCAGGTTCTTCAAAACATTAAAAAAGATGCAAGGAAAAATCCCAAGTAAGGGGAATTGAAAGGTTTTTCCGCCTCGTTTATGCTCATAGATGTGTTCAGGGGATGCAAGGAAAAATCCCAAGTAAGGGGAATTGAAAGTTAAAAACAGCAATGTCTGGATTGTTGCGGACATGAGTGATGCAAGGAAAAATCCCAAGTAAGGGGAATTGAAAGCTAGCAGCACAGGAACGTACACTCCGTCAGGCGGAAGCTGGATGCAAGGAAAAATCCCAAGTAAGGGGAATTGAAAGAGCTCACCGAGAATGACGAACTGCACGTTTCCGTCGCCAAGGATGCAAGGAAAAATCCCAAGTAAGGGGAATTGAAAGCCGACAGGAAATACTTGTCTGGAACCTGTTCCTCTAAGAGATGCAAGGAAAAATCCCAAGTAAGGGGAATTGAAAGCCTGACATCTACCAAGCCATAGATTCTGCACAGGCAGCTGATGCAAGGAAAAATCCCAAGTAAGGGGAATTGAAAGTTTTCCACGAGTTTGCTTTTCATTATCAAGTAGGGATGATGCAAGGAAAAATCCCAAGTAAGGGGAATTGAAAGAGCAGCCCAGCGGTTTCAGCAGTTTTCTGCGTGGTTATCGATGCAAGGAAAAATCCCAAGTAAGGGGAATTGAAAGTTAGGCGGCGGGGGGTGTTGCGCGGTGAGTCTAGTCCAAGATGCAAGGAAAAATCCCAAGTAAGGGGAATTGAAAGATAACAAGCGCCGCGAGGAGGTTGCCAGGCAAATTAGGCGGATGCAAGGAAAAATCCCAAGTAAGGGGAATTGAAAGTCAAATACGCTTTCATGAGGCTTTATTTCAAGTGCGGGGGGTGGGATTTGTGCTCCCCGCAGCGTGGAGAAATCACCCGCAAAATCCCCCTTTTTTTATCACTTAAATTTTATCCCCACCCAAACCCACAAAGAGAGGGCTGAAATTTTATCAGACTATTATTGTCGCTTAGCATGAATTCATGCTTATTCCCTTTCGGATTCCTAGTTTTCTTTAGGCATAGCGTAAGCTCAGAGATCCGCTTAGTAAAATGTTCATATTCGGGTTGAGAATGTCTCCGTATAAAGTCCTCCGAAATCCTCTGAGAGGTCTTTCCTTCATCCTCTTGATTTCTAAGCGCAGATTATTCTTATTATCTGTATCATATGTTATTGAAAACTGCAATATGTAAGAAAGGAAAAGCGCATCTTCATCACAACGTACTTCAGATATATCCTTAACAATGCCTCTGTAGACGCTCATTCTTGTTTCTGAATCCTTGCCCAATATTGTTGCAGCGACCAAAGACGAGACTAGTTTGCGAAGAAGGCTTGTATCAGGATTACTTGGAGTCAGTTTCAATTCGTCCCACTTTGCCAAGACTTGTTCCCTGAATTTGAGACCTTCAAGTGAGTTGCCGCTTGGAGCAATCAGGTTCTCCAATTCTTTCATTTCTTTGGCAATTCTTTTGTTGATCTTGAAGTTAAGTTCAAATTTGGTGGTTGCGCTTGTTTCAGTTTCTAAGTATAGAATTATAGGAATAAAGAGCTGTAAGTCCTTCTGCCCAATCTTAGAAAATCCGTATTTGTCAATCAGGGAAGCAATGTGATTTGTCAATTGTATCAGGAATTGCATTCTGTTCTCTTTTTTGTTACTTTTCACAAAGAATTCGATTAGCTTAAGGCTAATCAACAAGTAAGCTGAGTAATTAAGTAGCGAGTTGTCTATGGCCAGTTTTCTTTTGCTGAAGCTTGTTGTCCACTTATCCAGTAGGTTGACTAGATAATTATGGTTGATCTCAATATGCCGAGGTTCTTTTTCTTTGTTAGGCGATGGCGGGATAGGGCCTTCAGTTATGGAACGAGGTGCGACTTGAGCCCTAGGAACTCTGAAAAGCCTCATCAGGATATCGTACATGCTTTCACCTGTTTCTCCGCTGAGCATACGCCCGGGAGATGGTTCAGGTAAATGATGCTTCTCTGGAACAGTGAGATGTCTCTCCTCAGGCAGCAAGGCAAGAATAATCTGAATAAGGTTCTCAGGGTCTTTTGCGTTTGCGATTAGACTGGGAATTCTATCTATATCGGGTTTGTAGTCCATAATGCGAAGTTTCGACCCGGAAGGGTTGTAAACTCGAATTTTGTTTGACACTATGTTGCCATCTTTCTCAAGCCAAACTGTTGTTTGCCCAGCTATTTTTGCTTGAAATGCTTTTTGTTTAGTGTTTGGTTCAAGAATTATAGGAATTTTACGCTCATCGGAAGACGTTTGAAGGACTAAAGATAGCTGTTTTTCGTCAGCAACCCCGTCGTAGTGCAGAATAAGTTCACCATAATCGTCGATTAAAGCCATTATGAGAGTTACTTCATGGCTGGAAAATGCCTTTGGGGAAAACAGATCCATTTGCCTAGTGCTATTTTTTGCATCACTCACACTGATTTCCTTGAATGTTAACTCATCAAACAGATTCTGGTTTTCTAGTTTTCCTATTATCGCTACTTCAACGTTTCCATTGTCTATCGTTCGATTCAGTGCGGGTTCAGTAAAGTTTGGGCTTCCGACTAATACGAAAGTATCATGCCCACTGAAAATGAAAAATTTTGAATGGATAGTACGATTCGAGATTATTTCCTTCAGTGAGACGAACGGTACATTTTGAATATTATCAACATTCAAGTTGTGGTTGTTTCTTTGAATACAAAGTTCAATGTTGTTTACCTTTGTTGTGTCTATTATTTGTTTCAGAAGCTCTACCTCGTTCGAGAAAAAAGGTGCGAAAATCCTGATTTTAGTTATCTGCGTTGCTTCTTTCATAACATATTCCAAAGCAGTTTTCAGGATAGGTTTATTCAAATTATGGAGTAATTGGGTTTCGTATTTTTCTGTGCCTACCTCCTTCGGTTCCTTTTTTTTCTTTGATAACGTATCTATTATTGGGCTTTCAATGGAGATTCTGGAGAAGAGTTCCAAAAAAAACTCGATACAACTGCTTATCAATGCTCTCTCTTCTGTTTTATAAGTCAATTCAAGATTGTGTGTGAATCCGCTAAGCGTCAGGTTATGGCTGCCTATGTAGGCTAGATCCTTTTTCTCAGAAAGAAACAGAAACACTTTTGGGTGAAAAAGAGCGCGCGAGACAGGTATAAGAAGGTAATCTATCCCTGTCGAGCTAGTCATTTTGGCAGGTTTAGGGTAATGTTCTGCGTCAACAAGAACAATAGTAGCCATCGCGGGGTTATTTCTTCTAAGTGTTCTCAAGATTACATTTTCAAAGAAAATCGGGTCGAAAGAAAATGTGGTGAAAAAAGCTAGTTCATATCCTCGGATTTCTTTGAATTCTTGAATGAGATTCAGAAAATTTTCGCTAGCCATTCTTCACCCAACTCAGTTAACCGATATCTCTTTTCCTCAATAGTGATTAACCCCATATCAGTAAGTAACTCGACAATATTATGCCATTTTGCTTCGCGATAAAATCCCAAACGATATTTCCTGCCATAGTAATACAATCGGTCGTCTTCTTCCGTTAGTAGCCAAGACCGGGTTCCGTTAAGCGCGAATTTCATTGATGAGATAAGTTTATGACGATTCTTCACGAGGCTAAGTATTTCCCTGAAAAAATTTGGTATACTCTCCCTTCCTAATGTTGCGTAAACCGTCTTTGGAAGAATTGAACACAGTGGTTTATCTCTAAAATCACAGACTTTGAGCTGTTTTTCAGAAAAGCTATTAAAGCGGTATTTGAGAAGTAGAAACAGGATTATTAAATCGACTAGCTTTTCTTCTCTTGAAATGGGCCTTCTTAAATCGAGTGCTACTTGCTTTTCGTTAGGGAATGTCGTGAGTGAGGTTTTGTTTCCTGACAACATGTGTTTTATATATGAATCAATTTGCTGAATGTCGGAAACGTCATCATGCATAGCAATCCCCTTTTTTCTGAGAGTTGCCATGACTTCTTTTATGTCAAAGGACGCTACTATTTCATCTATTGTTGTTCCATTGGGGCTAAGCATGAGGCTACTTAAAAGAATGTCGAAGGCAAACTCTAGGAAGTTAATATAATATAAATTATGCACAAAAGCTTCCCATAACTCACTAAACTCCCTCAGCTTCCCGAAATCAATTTTCCTTATTGAATTATCCTTGGTAAACTGTTTGTAATAGAGGCAATCTCTTATGATTTGATTTAAGGGCTCTCCATCGATTCTCGGGCTAGCTTCATGAATTATCTTCATAATCATAAGCAATACCGCTCTCCTTGCGATTGTTGTCTTTATCATTTCAGGTAAGTTCTTGGCAAAAACTGATTCTAGCTTATCTATATCCCTCAAGTATCCCTCCAAATCAATTTCGGTGTCGGCTGAAATTTCTGGGAAAGTGAGCTCGCGTCGTTCAAACTTGGCAAAGGTATCAAAGTCAAGACTTAGGGCTAATCCCGTAGCTGGCTTAGTAAACCCAAAGAATACTAAACGCCAGATCTCCTTCTCTTCGGGCAATATCTGCTTGCTACAAAAACAAAAAGGTGTCAACCCCTCAAGTTCTTTCTTTGATATTTCTTCCTTTAGAAGTTGCTCTTCGCTGTTTTTCCCTATTTTTCCAAAAATATCCGCAATCCTTCTGCCAACTTCGGAAAATATAGTCTTGCCTGATGCATTTTTCGCGCAAATATTGAGGGAGGCTAGTGGGCCGCGGTAATAGTAATTGCCATATCCGATTCTGTTTTTTCTTCCAAAATTCGTATACTTGTCTATGCGAATTGTATCATTAGATCGCAAGAAGCTAGTGGCCGAATCCAGATTTCTTATACCTACGGGCGCATCGGAGAGATTAAGATGATGTAAAGCTGCAGCAAGTGTCACTATTTTTTCAATATCTAATACCTTTTTTGGATCAAGATTCAAATCCTCGACGGTTTTCCATGCCCAAGTCAACAAAGAAAAATACCTTAGTCTTGCCGTCTGAGTAGTTATTCCGGGTAGAAAATAGCTCTCTAAATGCTTGAGAACATAAATACCAAGTGGGTCGATGATTCTCGAACTTAGAGGCACCTTTTCAGTCCATTTTAGAGCAGAGCCAGTCTTCACGCTCCTCATCCCTTAGCAAGACAGCCTAACATAATATTGTTTCCGTATTCAAAAACTTGCCTAGCGGTGCATATTAAATAATAGCTACATGTTTTTCGTCCAGAATAGGTACACTTTGGTTTGCATTAAGAAACCGCAGATCTTTATTAAATAGGCAAGCCTTTCAAGCGTGGCTTTCATCATTTCTTCAGCGTATGTATGCTTATTTCCGAAGGGCATGTTGTAAATGAAATATTTGATAAACCGTGTGTGGCTATGTTTGATGAAAGCTTCTTTGATTTTAGCTATGTCGTCGCTGCTTAAGGTTTCCAGCATGTTTCGAACGTATTTTTCGCTGCCCAGCAACTTGATGTTGAAGCCAAGCAGCCGAAGAGTTTCAGCTATGGCTAAGGCTTCTTTCGGCGGCGGCTGCTCAACTATTTTCCTCATTCCAGCCTTTTCCGCGAACGGGTTGTATTTCGCCATGACTGCTGGCATTTCAACGTAAGGCGTGCCCACTAACTGTAGTGTTTCCCTGACAAGTTTAGACCCTAAGCCTATGGTGCGGTATTTCGGATGCACAACCACGCGGCTTATCGTGCTCAATTTCTCGTTCAGCTCTTTCATTGTCATTCGGGGAAGGACAAGCCTGCGTCCGAAACAAGACGGCGGCGGAAACGCGTAAACTATAACTCCGCAAAGCTCACTGCCGCGTTTTAAGCAGCATACGATGAATCACTCCACACAGTTGACTAAGCGTGTTATGGCCAAGAAGATGCGAGACGCCGCCTACCCTGAATCACTCAGGAAACTTCTCGGTCTGAACAGTAATTTACCATTCAAGGAAGAGGACTTTCAGAACGCGCTCAGACTCTTAGACTGGAAACTTGAAGCCGTCTCCTTTACGCCCACAGAGCTCCTGAAAATCTTGGACTTAGCCGTCAAGCGTGAACAGGAAGTGGCATTAAGAACGCACATTGAGAAGATCATCCACTTCGCCCGTGTTCTAGCTCTCTTGAAACAGAGAAAGCGGCTTCGAGTCAAAGTCAACGATCATGAATACGTGGTCGCCGAACCCGAAGACTTCGTCAAAGCCCTAGACATACTTCACACGTCAATTATCGAAACTGTTTCTAGGGTCGAAAAGCGCCAAGAAGAAGTGCTCAAACTCTTTGAAACCAACGCGTCGCTGACCAAAAACGACGTAGCCAGCAAACTTAAGGTCTCCACCACCACAGCCTGGAGAGCCCTGCGAACCCTCGCTCAAAGCGGCTACCTCAAAGAAGACACAAGCAGCAAGACCTACCGCTACGAGCTGCTGCAGGAAAAGCCCAATCATCATTGCATTCTCCAGTTGCAACGATCAATAAGCCTATTCCACCGGAACAACCTCGCAAACTGGCTCAGAAACATCATTTCATCATTTCACACGAAAGGCACGCGCGTGGAATTCTACAATCCAGCCGACGGCTCATGGTCGCAGCCAGATGAAGCCATCATTAACCGACTTCTCACACCCTCTACACCCATGTACAACGATGAAACGATGCATCTGACGCCCAAATTGGGCTCGGATTCCCAAACAGAGGAAAACAATCATTGCAACTCCGAAAGGCAACGATGCTTAAGGCAGAATCCTGCAAACTTCAAGGCGGTCTACTGGAGCGACAGCTTCTACGGCTGGCACCCATGCGCAGCATGCGGACAAACAAAGCTGACGAGTTGGCAGGCTGAAACCTTCAAAGACGAAAAGGTCTGGCTATGCGAAGACTGCAAAGAAGCATGGATGAAACAGCAAGCAGGAGAAACTTGACCCTGTGGCTTCCAGCTTCCCAGCACTTGCTTGCCCGGAATGCGGCAGCACCATCCTCTACAAAGACGGCTTACGCTATCTGAAAGATGGCTCAAGCGTTCAACGTTGGCTATGCAAAGCATGCGGCTACCGCTTCAGCCAAAGAAACCCAATACAAAACGCTCTGAGCAGATCAATAAATACCGCTTCCGACATACTTTCTAACTGCCAAGGGAGCGATGAAACCCCAAATGGGCGAGCGCCCTCCGCCACAAAGGCGGCACAAACCTTGGCCACAGTAGAAAACCCAATTAAAAACGGGCTGGCGGGAGCCACAAAGCAAACAGCAGACGCCAAAGGCAAAATCGTGGAACACAGCTTCTGGCTGCTAAAGCAAGGCTACGCGGAATCCACAATAAAAGGGCGAGCAAAACTCCTCAAAATACTCGTTAACCGTGGCGCTAATCTCTTAGACCCCGAATCAGTGAAAGAAACAATAGCCAAACAGAAATTGTCAGCGGGCAGAAAAGTCAACGCCGTCGACGCCTACACCTGCTTCCTTCAGATGCTTGGGAAAAGCTGGGAACCACCACATTACAAAAGGGTCAGAAAACTACCGTTCATCCCCACGGAAAACGAGGTTGACCAGCTTATAGCTGGCTGCGGAAGGAAAACTGCTACACTGCTTCAACTGCTGAAGGAAACGGGCATGCGGATCGGCGAAGCCTGGAAGCTTCACTGGACAGAAATCGACTTCGTAAGCAACATCATAAGGGTAACACCAGAAAAAGGCAGCAACCCACGAGTATTCAA
>QNUZ01000066.1 GCA_004347865.1 Archaeoglobi archaeon
CAAGGCCCTGCTTGAGGGAATAGAGGTCAGGTATTTGCCTAAAAAGGAGGTCAGGAACACTTCAAAGACTTGCCACAGATGCGGGCATGTTGCCCAGGTCAGCGGAAGGGAGTTCAGATGCCCGAAATGCGGGCTGATTTACAACAGGGATTTGAACGCATGCATAAACATAGCCCATGCCTTAACGAGAGGCATGGGATGGGGGAGCTTGGCTTTTGAACCGGCAGATGAGGGGAAGGGCGTAAAGCCCTCTCTTAACGCCGGAAGCTCCCGACTTTAGTCGTGGAGTAGCTCACTGGAACTAACCCAATAGAAGCCGCTGTAGCATGGATAAGGTTTTTTAAACCATTTACAGGGAAATTCCACTGAAAAAATCCCTGTTCTTTAATTCAAAACTCCTCTAACTGCTCAGAACATGCTTCCACAGGAAACAAAGGGGGTCTGGAAACCGCTGTGGTCGTTTGTCAAGAATAGCGCCGGGGGTGGGATTTGAACCCACGCGGGCAAAGCCCAGTAGATCTCGAGTCTACCGCCTTAGCCGGACTCGGCGACCCCGGCAGCATTTTGAGCTCGTGAAACTTGCTTATAAGTCTTCTGACCATCCGCTCTTTAAATTCTCTGACGCCATTTTATGTTGGGCAGGTTAAAATTTAAATATTTTCTGGAGAATTTAAAATCGAATTTCAGATTAACTTTTTGGGTTAGAGCTCTCGGCTCACCCGAAGCAGCTCACACCCCTTTGAAGGGTCTGAAGATCTCGGCTCTGGTCTCTTGATATGCTCTCTTGAGTTGCTCGGACAGATTTTCGTACCCCAATATCTCCGCGATATCGAATATACCGCCCGGATATCGAGTTGCCAGCCTCCAAACCTCGTTTACTGTTTCTCTATCAGCTATACCATCTTCCACAATCCTCAGGGCCTCGTTTACAATAACAGCGAGCAGTAGGGTAATATCTACGTAATTTTCAACCTTTTCAGGAACGATTTCCTCACCATGCCACCTGTAGAACCCCTCTCCGGTCTTCTTTCCAAGCTTTCCTGAATCGACGAATTGTTGAAGCACCCCTTCTATGAATTCAGAGGAGAATCTCGGATAAGCCTCTTTTAGGCTTCTAAATACATCCAAGGAAACGTCTAGGCCTATTCTGTCGAAAATCTCAAAAACTCCGTATTTCATTCCAAAAAGCTTTACTGAGGCATCGATCTCATAAGGGCTCGCAATTTTCAGGGCATATCCCAATGAAACTCCAAGAGCGCAGAGCATTCTGTTCAAAACAGCCCCTCGGCACTGCTTTTTTAACAATACTGGACTCTTACCTATTTTCCTCGCATACTCGACGTATTTGCTCGGATCCCCTTTGCCCGAAATTTCAACCAGAGGCATTTCAATTGGAGGGTTTGAAAAATGAAAAAGAAAAACGTTTACATCTGCGCCCTCTGAAATTTCGGAGGGCATGTAGGATGAGGTGTTGGTCGCGAAAATGGCCCTTCTGCAGACCTCTTTAGCCTTTTTAAAAAATTCGATTTTCAGACCGAGGTCCTCCTTTATGGATTCGAGAAGAAAATCGCAGTCTCTAAGATCCAAAAAATTTGTAGTATATCTAATCTCGAGCCTGTCGCGCCTCCTGAGTTCGGCCCTCTCAAGCTCTAGCAAATGC
>QNUZ01000067.1 GCA_004347865.1 Archaeoglobi archaeon
CCAACGTTGTATCGACGCCCCCATAAATGCGTTGATCTTTTAATTAATAAATCTTTCGGGCCATAATTCAGGAAGCCGTTAAATTCTCCGATCTGAAATCAGAACTTTCAGCAAGCTAGAGGTATCTCCTGCCTACAAAATCGGGGCTTCAGTATTAAAGTAGGGTTTACACCTTCCCCATCACAGACTTTCTTGCCGATTTCATGTAAATTAGAGACAAAAATCAAGGGAAAAATTTAAATCATCTTATTTTTTCATTGCGGCTTGCTTATCAGCTCGATTTTGGAGAGAATCTTTCCTTCCCTCGAATGAGGATTCCTGAATAGCTTGTCTCCGTATTTCTCTATTTCCCTTGCTTCATCTGCCAAAATTGCTGCAATGCGCATCATTTCGTGCGCAGATGCGACTAAGGGGACGTAGACGTTGTAATCCTTCTCAACGAAACAACCGCGGACGTTGATGTCTGCGACCTTTTCTGCGATGAAGTAAGCTGCCATTGCCTTTGCCTTTGCGTAGGGATTTGTGAATCTAGCAGCTTCCACAGCTTTCTCAGCTGTAACAATGATCTGTGGCAACTCTGGCTTCTTTCCCGCTTTTATATCCTCTATCACTTTATCTATGGCCTCCTGAACAACCCTCAGGGTTCCTGTGGCTGCAAGAACTTTGAGCACATCAGAATTGAAGAGGGCCATTTCGGTTGGATCGAGGAACTCCCTGCGAGCACCAATCATCGAGTCGGCATTTATGAGTATATAACCGAAGCCCTTCTCCTTCAGTTCATCCTTCGCCTTCTTTGCCGGAGCATCGCTGATTACTATAACCGGCTTCCCAGCAAATGCTTCCCTAGCTGCCTTTGGCCCGGGCAATGCGGCATTTGGAGAGGCAACTATTATCAGATCGGGATTGAATTCTTTCAGCTTTTCCGCAACAACAGCTTCTTCGGGCTGCATTTTTGCTCCGCTAGTCACAACACGGACTTCGATGTCCTCTCTATCAGCTCTTTCATCGAGGAGGTATTCGAGAATGACTGCTGTGCCAATAGCACCCATCTTCAAAACTCCTACCTTCACCTTCGTCATGTTAGAAAGGAGTAAAGATAGCGTATTTAACACTTATCATTCCTCGGCATTAGAACTGAAAGCCCGACCTGAAAGGCGGGCTTTCATTCATAAAAATCTTTCCGCTATTCATCCAAAATTTTCCTGATCTCTTCCTTAAGGAGTCCGGAGTAATCCCAGATCCTACCCGAGAAATCCTCGAGTTCCGGATCGACAGGCAAATACTCCACTTTTATCCCTTTCTCAACTCCAAGCTTCTCCACAAACTCGGGCTTTCCAAAAGGATAAATCGGGCCGAAGGGGGTATTAAGGTAGCACATGTTTGCCACTATCCATTCTACCTTAAGCTTAGACTCGAGCAAGTACTCGAGCATCTGCTCCACCACCATCACCGAGAGCTTCGATGGTAGGGTTACAAGAATCACTTCCGGATTGGCTACCCTTTTCAGCGTAAGAAGCTCTTCTCCCATTCCGGGAGGTGTATCGATAACTACAGTCTCCTCCCTCAAATTGGCAAGCCCGAGAAGAGATTCTAACACATTTCCCTCCTCCTTCCCGGGCAAAACTATATAGTGGTCGCCAACAAGCCCGCCCACGCTGAAAATAGACAGATTTCCCACCCTGAATGGCTCTATTCCTTCTTTGCTCACCTCGTGCAGCTTCTGAATTCCGAAAAGCTTAAGAACGGAATTTCCGTAAATGTCAAGGTCGATGAGAGCAGTTTTTTGCCTTTCACCGAAATTAAGGGCTATTAGAGAAGCAATTGTGCTCTTTCCAACGCCTCCCTTCGCGCTCATCACGGCAAGAACCCTCTTACCCTTAAGACGCTCTCTTGCAAGTTCAAGAATCGGGTTCATACCTCAATCCCCTCAACCCTTATCGAAGAGTCTACATCGAAGTCGTGAGAACCGCATTTCGGGCATTTTGCAAACGCTGTTATGAGCGACGGGACAATGTGAAGCGGGTTCTCCTCGCCATAATCTCTCAGTATTGGATCGAGTTGGTCTCTTATGTCCTTCATGGTAAAAACGTTTCCGCAGCTTCTGCATTTGAAGTTCTGATCTCTCACACGGACTTCGAGTTCCGCATCGCGGATCTTTGACTCCTTTTTGATCGTGTTGAAGGCCTCGATGAGTACTTCGACTTCGAGCATTGAGAGCGAGGGAATTGAGAGAAAGACCTTCTTTACACCCAAATTCTTTTCCATGGACCACTTCTCAACGCTGCTCACCACCGACATGGCAATGGCCCATTCGTGCATAAGTTCTGGGATCCTAGGGGATATTTAAAAGACTCGCCGCAATAATGAGGTTAAAACGATTAATTATGGATGAATGGCAAAAGCCTAACCAAATCTTTCGCAATCTATTTATATTCCCATGTTTTTCGCTAACCAGAGCTTTAGAGGGTGGTAGCTTTGATGGGAAAAAAGATTAAAAAGGAGAATTTAAAAAAGCTGTTCGAAGACATAAGCAAAGAATACAAAGTGATAGCTCCGGTAAAGAGAGAGGACGACTACGTTCTCATGGAAGTCAAAGACTTCAGTCAAGTCGCACTGGACTATCCAACCACAGTTTTGCCGCCGAAAAAATTCCTGCTTCCCTACAAGGACACCATTTTCGCATTTGATGGCGGCGAATTCAAGGAAACGATTCCTGAAGAGAAGATTGCATTCTTTGGCCTGCACCTCTGCGACGTAAATGCGATCGGGAGGCTTGATCTTGTGTTCTGGAACGACCCCTACTACAGAGCGAGACGCGATAAAATGCTCGTCGTTGGCATCTCCTGCAAGCCATCGGAGAGCTGTTTCTGCAAATCCACGGGAGCGAACGTTTTGACGAACGCCTGCGATCTATATCTGAAGGCTGAAGGAGACAGCTATGTGGGATTTTCGATGACTGAAAAAGGGAGAAAGCTCCTCTCGCAGCTCTACTTCGGCCCAGAGACTGTAGAGGAGAGGGAAGTGAGGGTAGAATACGAAGAAAAAATACCGCTCGACATCTACAAGATCGGGAAAAGGATCTTGGAAGACTACAACAATCCGATCTGGGAAGAAACTGCGAAGAAGTGCCTTGCATGCACAAACTGCACTCTCGTTTGCCCGCTCTGCTACTGCTACGATGTCATCGACGAAACCTTCGTGGTACCCAACGAGGGCCAGAGGGTCAGATGCTGGGACTCCTGCCTGCTTCTTAGCTTTGCAAGGGTCGCAGGAGGTCATAACTTCAGAAAAGATCTTAAAGCAAGATACAGGAACGTTTACACTCACAAGTTCAAGACCTTTGTTGACGAATTCGGCGTTCCGAGCTGCGTGGGATGCGGAAGATGCGTAACTTTCTGCCCTGCTGATATAGACCTGAGGGAAAATCTCAGCAAGTTGGGAGGTGTATAAGGATGGAGAATATATACAAGCCCTTTAAGAGCAAGATTCTTAAGGTTACAGAGCAAACCTATGACACCAAGGTTTTCAGGCTCGAGGTTAAAGACTTCAAGTACATGCCAGGGCAATTTGTAGAACTCTCAATCCCCGGCATTGGTGAGGCGCCGATCTCAATAACTTCAAGCCCCCACGAGGAGGGATACATAGATCTGTGTGTCAGAAGGATCGGAAACGTCACCAATGCCCTCCACAGGATGAAGGCCGGTGACTACGTCTGGATCCGTGGCCCCTACGGTGTGGGATTCCCCTTTGAAACAATAAAAGGCAGGGATATTGTCTATGTTGCTGGCGGAATAGGGATGGCTCCTCTCAGGAGTTCCCTGAACTACGTGCTGCATAACAGGAAGGACTTCGGGAAGGTCACGGTTCTCTACGGTGCCAGAACCCCTGCTGATCTGCTCTTCAAAGAAGAGTTCGACAGATGGGCCAAGGAGTGCAACTTCCTAGTAACTGTGGACTCCGACAAGCTTCCGGACGGTAAGCCAAGTGGCTGGAAGGGGAACATCGGCGTTGTGACAACCCTGTTTGCGAAGCTAAATTACCCGATAAAGGATGCTATTGGAATAGTCTGCGGCCCTCCGGTGATGTATAAGTTCGTCATTCAGGAGTTCAAGAAGGCCGGAATGCCTGAATCGTCTATTTACGTTTCTCTCGAAAGGCATATGAAGTGCGGAGTTGGCAAGTGCCAGCACTGCCAGATAAACAACAGATACTGCTGCCTTGACGGGCCCGTGTTCAACTATGCAGAAGTGAAGCAATTACCCGAATCGATATGAGGTGATCTGAATGAAGCCGAAGGTTGCGATTTTCGATTTAACAGATTGCGAAGGATGTGAAGTTCAGATTGTGAACTCCAAGTTCATAGACAGGGTTCTCGGTGGCGTAGAATTCGTCCACTTCCGCCTTGGACAGAGGGTGAACAGGTGGGAAGAGTTCGATGTTGCCTTCATTGAAGGGGCGGTGATCACGAGCCACGAGCTGGAACTCGTGAAGAAGATCAGGGAGCACAGCAAGATCGTGGTCGCTCTAGGCAGCTGCGCCTGCTTCGGAGGAATTGCCGCGATAAGTAACTTCATGGACATAAAGGAGGCAAAAAGATACGTCTACGGCGAGAATGCCGACAAGATCGAAACGCTGTACATAAAACCGCTGCCCGAGATCATTAAGGTGGATTTCATGATCCGCGGATGCCCAATCGTACCTGAGGACTTTGAAAGGGTTGTGAGCGATCTATTTGCAGGCAGAATTCCGAGAGAGCACACGAGGCCAGTGTGCATGGACTGCAAGAGCAAGGGGAATCCATGCCAGCTGCTTAAAAATGTCCCGTGCGCCGGGCCGGTTACTTACGGAGGCTGCGGAGCACCGTGTCCCTCTGCAGGAATGCCATGCGACGGATGCAGAGGTCCGCTCGAGGAACCGCAGATGAGCGCTGAACTTGAACTTTTAAAGAAGATAGCATCCAAGGATGACATAGTCAGGCTCTTCAGAAAGTACGCGCCTATGGCCCCGCTATTTAAGGATGTAGGAGGTGAAAAGCTATGATCTACGACGAGTTCGTAACCCAGATCGAGGGCCACGGAAGGATCTACTTCGATATAAAGGACGGTAAGGTCGTTGAAGCGCGCCTTGAAATCCATGAAGGCTCCAGGCTATTTGAGAGCTTTCTGAGAGGCAGAAGGGCCGACGAAGTTCCCCAGATGTCCTCGAGAATTTGCGGAGTTTGCCCTGTGCCGCACAACATGGCCGCAATTCAGGCCTTGGAGAACGCAATGGGCATTGAAGCCTCCGAACAAACAAAAATGCTGAGAAGGTTCATGATATCCTCGCAGATGGTTCAGGACCATGCCCTGCATCTCTACGTGCTTGCGGCTGCAGATTATTTGGGCGTAACTGGAATATCTGAGGTTTACGCGAAGTTCCCCGATGCTGTGAAGAGGTGCGTCAGGATAAGAACCGTTGGAAACAGGGGCATCGAATTAGTTGGAGGAAGAGCCGTTCACCCGATCAACTCAATTCCAGGAGGTTTTGCGAAGCTACCGACAAGGGAGGACATGGAAAAGATTGCAAAGGACTTCAAAGCGATACTGAATGACTGTATCGAAACCTTCAGGCTTTTTGCCAGCCTAAAGTGCCCGGATTTTGAGAGACCGACAGAGTATCTGGCAATAGATGATGGAAAGCACTTCCCCGCCTACGCAGGGAGGCTTGTAACAAACAGAGGCCTCAAAGTGGAGGCAAAGGAGTACAGGAATCACATCAAAGAGGTTTTCAAGCCATATTCGAACACGAAGTTCTGCGTCATGAATGGGCATGGGTTCCATGTGGGAGCAATTGCGAGAGTGAACCTGTTCAAGAACAGGCTAAATCCCACAGCGAAAGAGCTGCTGAGGGAAAGCCCGGTTAAGTTCCCGAGCGATAACCCGCTCCACAACAACCTTGCCCAGGCTCTCGAGATTGTTCACTACGCTGAGGAGGCGATAAAGATTGCCGAAGAGCTTGCGGTGAAGTTGAAGGACGAGGAAAGACCGAAGCCGACGAAAGCGGGAACGGGAGTGGGTGTAGCTGAGGCTCCAAGAGGGACCCTGATCCATGAATACACCGTGGATAAAAACGGAATCGTAAAGGATGCGAACTTGATCATCCCGACCGGAATGAATACAACAAACATCGAAGAAGACCTATACGCTCTGCTCTCAGCGAACATCAACAAGCCAAAAGAGCAGCTTAAGAGGCTCGCAGAAATGCTATTCAGGGCTTACGATCCATGTTTGTCCTGCGCAACTCATTAAAACTTTTATTAAATTCCTATTTTTTCTATATTGCGCAGTGAACTACCCCGCACTTTCGGACGTAGTCTCGCCCCCCTTAATCCCTTTTAAAAGTTAAAATCCTAGCTCCTTTTCCCTGTCTCTTAGCAAGTGGGCTACCTGAATACATTGCTTACAAATTCATGGAAAACGAAACGACTTTGAATATATTTTAGAAAAAAACGAAAAGTTTTAAACTTCATCTTAATATGGTAGGCTGGTGATTGCATGAGAGAAGTATATATTGCCGAATATGTGAGAACTCCGTTCTCTAGGAGCAGACCTCAGCAGCCTGAAAGGGATGTCTTTTGCAAGATAAGGGGAGACGAACTAATGGCTCTAGTTCTTGAAGAGCTTGTAAAAAGGGCAAATATAGACAAGAAAGTTGTTGACAGAATCCATATAGGATGCGCAATGCAGATATGGGAGAACTGGGGATACGGAGGAAAAATGGCCTCGATTCTTGCAAGGTTTCCGCATGAAGTTTCCACAACTTGCGTCGACATGCAGTGCGCTTCTTCGCTTATGACCGCAGGGCTGAGTTTCCTAGAAATCGCCTCTGGAATCTGCGACGTAGTGATAGCAGGGGGCTTTGAACACATGACGAGAGTTCCAATGGGTGCGGACAATCCGCACAGATTTCCGAATCCAAGACTGCTCACCGAGGAGTTCAAGGATTACAAAATGGACATAGGATTCGTAATGGGGCTGACTGCAGAAGAGCTCTTCAAGTTGGCAAACAAGGAATTCGGAATTACAAAAGAAGACATGGACAGGTGGGGTGTGAGAAGTCATCAATATGCAGCGAAGGCGCAGAAGGAAGGATATTTCAAGGGCGAAATCATGCCCGTTGAGGCCGAACAGGCAGACGGAAGAAAACTGGTGGTCGACTCGGATCAGTCGGTTAGACCAGACACCACGCTTGAACAGGTTGCAAAGCTACCGCCAGCTTTCAAACCCGATGGTGTTATAACTGCAGGAAACTCCTCTCCGCTGAATGCCGGAGCAACAGGACTCCTGCTGATGAGCAAGGAAAAGGTCAAAGAGTTTGGAATAGAGCCCATAGGAAAGATAAAGACTTACGGTGCCGCCGGCGTTCCACCCTGGATCATGGGTTCAGGTCCGGTTCCTGCATGTCAGAAGGCGCTTGAAAAGGCAAATCTGAAGGTGAGGGATATCTCATTTTGGGAAATAAACGAGGCTTTCGCAATCGTGCCACTTTATGCGATTAAGAAATTGAATATAGATCCCGAAATTGTGAACATCAAGGGAGGCGCTATAGCAATCGGGCATCCGCTTGGAGCCTCTGGAGGCAGGCTAATAGGTACCTGCGCAAGGATACTGCAGGAAAAGGGAGGGGATTACGGCATTGCAACCGCTTGTGTGGGCGGCGGCCAAGGGATGGCTGTAGTTATCGAAAGAGTGTGAGCTACTCCACGACTGAAGTTGGGAGCTTCCGGCGTTAAGGGATGCTTCACGCCCTTCCCCTCATCTGCCCATTCATCCCAGAGCTTTAGCTCTGGGCTTTCTGGGCACCCATTTTTATAATCATATACCAGAAACAATTTTTATAATATCGTTATTCTTAAGCTCATAATCCTCGGCTATACGCATTTTCCTCCTCGCATCAAGACCGTATATAAAACTCTTCCCGATATCTGTGTGGATCTTGTAAGCCAGCTCTCTGGCACTGGTTCCCTTCCTAACCAAAAAAGCATCGGGAAGTACGTTTCCCTTAGAATCCGTAAATTTTCTCTCATCCTCGACCGGATAGACGACTATATAGCCCAAGATATCAAAAACAAGCTTGTTTATTGCATTCTGAACCCCCGTACTGCCAAACTCGTCCAGAAATTCCTTAATCTTTTCCAAAGCTTTTTTCTGTTTCTCATTTAGTTCCTTCAAGATCTTAAAATCTCTATCGCCAGGGAGGTAAGATATGAAGCCGGCCTTTGCTGCCGTTCTCAGAACCAACTCGTAATTCGCCGAAGTTGGAACCGAAGAGCCGTCGAATTTTCTGATCCTCTCTATCAATTCTCTTGGAGCCTTATCTGCTTTGTTCGCGGCTATAATCATCTTGAACCTTCTGATTCGAAGCTCCTTAGCTATAATCCTGAGGTCCTCGTCGTTGATTTTCTGTATGTCATCGTAAGCCTTGAAAGCCTCCCTTACCATCGCTTCATCAAACCCAAGTCCCGAAAGGGGCTCCAGTATGAACTTAACCGTGTCTTTCCTTTCCGCCTTTGCCTTCCTGACCACTTTATCCCAGTTTCTCTTCAGGATTCCAAAGATCCACATATCCAGTTCGTTCAGAAGGAACTTTACGTCTTCTACAGGATCACGCTCTCCTACTCCGATTTCATTCCCATTTTCATCCGTGGAACCAGATGCATCTACAACATGAATTATGGCTTCACTCTGCCTTAGATCGTCAAGGAACTCATTTCCCAAGCCTCTACCCTTATGTGCATCGGGCACGAGACCCGCTACATCGATCAGCTTTACTGGGATAAATCTCCAGCCTTCAATGCATTTACCGCAGTTTATTCCGAGTTCCTCGCATACGCACCTCACGCGAACGTAGCCAATTCCGATGTTTGGTTTTATTGTTGTGAATGGATAATTCGCAATCTCGGCATCTGCAAGGGTTGCGGATTTAAAGAAGGTTGATTTTCCCGCATTGGGTTTCCCGGCAATACCTATCTCTATCATAAAAGCCCCCTCGATTCGTACTCCCCTCTCCTTCTCTTCCTTATCATGCTATTAAGCAAAGCAGGGTTGCTCTTTAAAAACGAAGCATATTCCTTGCTAAGCTCTCCAATCCTTTCAAAATAGTCTATGATCTCAATTGCCTCCTCAATCGACTGACAGACCTCGAGGTGATCGATAACATTTGGGATTACCCTATCACCCATCTCCTGATACAGATTGGGAAACATCTTTCTGAACTTCTCTCTTTCCCACTCCAAATTCCTCACCAAAGTCAGTTTTTAGCTCAATATCATCCTTTATCCAAACACCTTCTCTTGCGATTATTCCACCTTCTACAATACAACCTTTTTCCATATAAACCCTATCCCCTCTAACATAAGTCCCAACCCTCGATGAGTTCAGGAGGTAAACATTTCTACCTTCCACAAATCCATGAACATCGCTGTCGTCCAAAATCACATCCCTACCCTTCAGACAGCCAATAATCTCGCTTCTGCCGACGTAAATGTCCCTAGCCTTTAGGGTGCCCTGCAATCTGCTATCGAATATGTCTGCATTTTTCGTAGTGACAATTTTGTCCACGTCCACCGAGCACTTTTCTGGCAGTATAATAGCTGGTTCAATCTCTACATCTTCCAGAAGCTTGAAAACCTCTTCCACCTTCCCCAATCTGAATAAAAGCATAATATAAAGCAATAAGAAGAAGATAACCGATGCAGGATTCTGTATCGTTATCAAACCCCTGGCTTCAAATCCGTTCTTAATCCTAACGTTTCTACCAATTTCAAGATCTCCATAAACCGTAAGCTTACCATCGATTCCTGCAAACTCTCCTATATACGCGTCTCCCTTAGATACGAGATCCCCAGCAATAGTGCAGAAAGAGTCAAACCTTATTTCATCCCCGATAACGTCTCCGCCTATATGAACGCGTTCACCGGCAATAACCCTTTTTGCAAGAATTCCGTAATTAACCTTCGAATTCTGCCCAATCAAAACATCTCCATCTGCAACAATTGTCCTCTCTTCAAATTTGGCATTTCTTACAAGCAACTTTTCGAGCATTCGTTGACCGTTATTCAAACTTTTTAAAAAATTTTGCTATAAGGAGGTTCAATTTTTATGGTATTTTGCAGCGTTCATACAACTCGCAAAAAAGTAAAAATCAAAAATTTTAAATATTTTAGTTAGCAGAA
>QNUZ01000068.1 GCA_004347865.1 Archaeoglobi archaeon
AGTTTGCATCAAAGGCATTCTAATGCTGAGAGAATTCGACTGCCTGAGGCATTTGACGATCTCGGGCTTCAATCCCGTTTTCGGAACCCCCCTAGAGGGCCCGAACCCAGCTTCCCCCATAGCTGTTGCAAAATTTGTTGCGCTGGCAAGGATTCTGCTCCCTGACAAGGACATCTCCGCCGCCGGCTCGGCATCGCTTCAGTCCCTTCCGTTGATGCTCATCGCCGGTGCTAACAGGGCTTACTTGGGCGCGTACGTTTGCAGGGCAAGAACGAGCAAGGGCTTTGCTGACGAGCTCGATGAGGTTTTCAAGCCGGAATACGAAGCAAAAATCCAAGGTGGCCTCGTTTTTGCCGATCCATCAAAGGCCGTGGAGAGGATCTGCCGTGACCTCGGATTCGAAATTGACTAACCAAAATCTTAAATACCGTTCGTTCCAAAAGCTACGACAGGTGAAAAGATGAGAGCTGCATTTGCATTGATTTTCCTGCTTCTGCCAATTTCGGCCTCAGCAGCCACAGTTGAGCCCCAGATAGACTTTCACGTTTCGGCTGCATTTGACGAGCTGCACGCTGGCGATTATACGGTGCTGACTCTGCTGGTCGAGAACGAAGCAAAGCTGTCCAGCTTCCCCATCGACCAAAACAGTTCCCAGATCCTCGCAATTCTGACGACTGCAAAGGATGCCAGAGTCGAGCTCCAGGACTGCTATCCAATAAGCGTTGAGAACGTTAATCCGCAGATAATTGGCGACCTGCCTTCTGGCAGGGTTGCAAGTGTGAATTTCAGGGTTAAGGTCGATGAAAATGCTCTAGCCGGGGAGTACTCGGTCCCTGTGGAGATTAGCTTCACCAAGGTCTCCCTTTCCGTTATTGGCTCAAACTATTTCATCAGCTACACCCCGGATCAGAAGGTTACCGAGTACGTCAAGATCAAGATCGACAGAAAGGACTACGATTTCGATGCGAAAGTTATAAGCGGGAGCCTGAAGGCGGGAAGGGAGGGGAAAATTGATGTTATAATAGAGAACACAGGCAAGAACGAGCTCGATGACGCTGTGGCGATCCTAAATGTTTCTTCTCCAATAATACCAAACCCAGATGCAATCTCGAGCTACATCGGAAATTTGGCACCAGGAGAAAAGATTTCAGCATCTTTCAAGGTCTTCGTCAGCGATAAAGCGCTCAATCAATCCTATCCCGCATCCATCATCCTCAAATTCAGCGCCGGCTCCCAGCAGGCTGCAATTTCAAAGCAGATAGGCCTAGAAATTGAGAAGGATAGCATGCTCTCAATCCTGAAGGTGGAGAGCTATCTAACTCCCTCAAAGACTGTGCAGTCTCAAACAACGCAATCGATGCCCAGCAGCGTATCTCCTCTGCTTTCGGGCTTGATACAGACACAGCAGAGTTCGCAGATTGTAACGATAAACTCAAGAGGCGCTGTAATCGTGGAATTCGAAAGCTTTGAAAATCTGCAGGATGCTGTGGCGATTCTGAGCTTTGAGAACCCGCTACTCCAGCCCGAAAATTCACCTTACATTGGGAAAATAGACAAAGGAGAAAAAAAGACGGTTATTTTCTACGTTAAATCCCTAGCTCCCGCCGGAAGCTATAGGG
>QNUZ01000069.1 GCA_004347865.1 Archaeoglobi archaeon
GGGGCTCACAGCTCCCCCATCCCGCAGATCTCATTAACCTGCGGGCTATGTTTATGCACGCATTTAAATCCCTATCGTATTCCATCCCACACTTCGGGCATTTGTAGATTCTGCCTACACCTACTTGGGCAGCAGACCCGCATCTGTGGCAAGTTTTAGAGGTGTTTCTAGTCTCTTCTTTCGTCAAATACTGGCCTATTTAAGCTTAGCCAATTCATCCCAGAGCTTTAGCTCTGGGTTTTCTGGGCACTCATTTATATAAATGGTTTGTTTTCTCTTCTGAAACGGCAGAGTGAGGGGTCTGCGAATCGGTGTTCACGAAGTGAGGTTAGGATCTACAATATTAAAGTGCTTTTTGCGTGAGTCCCAAGCGGGATAGGAAGTTCAGTTTCCTTAGCGATAAGCTTAAATACAGCATGTAGGAATGTTCTCACATGAAGGGAACAGGTGATCCATTTTGGGTTTATTGATGCTGTGAAGGAGAAGGGGAAGAATGCTGTGATCGGGGAGATAAAGGCCTTCTCCCCCATAAAGGGGGACCTTCTGCGTGGTAGGGATCCGCTCAGGATTCTGAATGCCTACGAAAATGCTGGCTGTGTGGGGATCTCCTACATAACCGCGAGATCTTTTAATGGGTCTTTAGAGGTTCTGAAAAGGATCTGCAGAGAAACTGAGCTGCCGGTTTTGAGAAAGGACTTTGTTGAAGAAAAGGCGGAGATTGAAAAAACGGCTGAAGCGGAAGCTGAAGCGCTGCTTCTCATAGCAAGGATTCTCAAGCAGAGGACTCCAGAGTTTGCGGATCTTTGCTTTGAGCACGGAATAGAGCCCGTGGTGGAGGTATTCAGCGATGAAGACTTGGTTTATGCAGAAAAGGCAAGAGTTGTGCTTATAAACAACCGAGATATCTTCAATCCATCCGACATCAATCTGCAGAGAACGTTTAAACTTGCTCCAAAAATAAAAGGATTTAAGATTAGCGGAAGCGGAATAAGCAAACCAGATGACCTGAAGGTTCTTAAAGTGGTCAATGCGGTCCTTGTTGGTACCTCATTTATGCTTGCCGACAATACTGAGGAATTCGTCAGAAGTTTTGTGGAGGCGAGATTATGATTGAGGTCCTTTTTGGAGATCTCGACATGGAGAAGGCTTATGAAATTGCCCTAAAGCTCCCGGAAATGGATGAGGTGGAGATCTCAGCAATTCTGGCGGGATTAGAGCTTAAGGGATATAACGCGGAGATTATTGCTGGATTCAGCAGAGCAATCTTGGAAAGGGTAAGGCTTGAGTTCGGCAGAGTATTCGACACCTGCGGAACAGGTGGAGATCTTTCCTCCACCATAAACGTCAGCACGGCAGTTGCAATTGCGGTATCTCTTTTTACTCCGGTTGCAAAACACGGAAACAGAGCTGTAAGTTCGAAAAGCGGGTCAGCGGACGTTCTTGAAAGGCTCGGAGTGAGAATAGAACAGCCGGCCGAGGTTGCCAGGAGGATGATCAGAGAGACGAATTTCGCATTCCTTTTCGCACCGCTTTACCACAGTTCCTTTGCTAAGGTTGCCGGGGTGAGGAGGAGGTTGAAGATAAGAACCATCTTCAATGTTCTTGGACCTTTGGTCAATCCGGCAAATCCGGAGCGGCAGATCATAGGGGTCTCAAGCGAAAAACTTCTCCTTCCTGTTGCTGAGACTCTGAACTTGCTCGGCAGAAAGGGAATCGTTATCTACGGAAATGGAATTGATGAGGTCAATCCAAATGCTGAAACAACCGCATATATTGTCGAAGACGGGATTGAAAAGTTAAAGCTAAAACCTGAAGACTTCGGGCTCAGAGAGTGCAGGATAGTGCCCTGCAGAGACAGCGAGGACTCTGCAAGGAGGATAAGGGCTATTTTTGCAGATTCTGGGCTGGAGGAGGACAGAAATCTGATAGCGATTAACTTTGCAACAGCCCTCTACGCCCTAGGTTTTGAAGATCTGAAGGAAAACGTCGCCATTTTCAACGAAAAAATTGAGAAAAAAGAATTTTTGAGAAAACTGGAGGAAATAGTATGCAAAAGCACGAATACGTCGATCCAGTAAACCTATATTCGGTTATAAGAGAGAGGGATTCTCCATTCATGTTGGAGTCCGCAGAAAAGGCCGGAAATGCGAGATACACGTACATTTCCTTTGATCCCGTTTATTCCGTCGAAATCGGTGAGAAGCTCAGGGTCGATGGCGAGGTTGTTTCTGATGCAAGCGACCCCTTTGAGGCCCTTAAAGGCATACACGTGAGAGGTATGCTCGTTGGCTACATTGCCTACGATGCTGTGCTTGGCTTCATCGGCAGAAAAGTTGAAGAAACAAGCGTTTTCAACTGCTACGATTCATATTTCGTCTACGATCATAACCTGGGAAAGCTGTTCAGCCAAAATGTAGACAACGCCGAGAAAATTGTTGAGAGAGCGAAGAGAGAGAAGCCTGAGGTAAAGAATGGCGGTGCAAGCGTTTTGAGAGTTGAGGACAGAGATTACTTCGAAAAAATCGTTGAAAAGGGAAAAGAATACATAGAGGAAGGGGAAGTATACCAGATCGTCCTTTCGAGGGAATATGAAGTAAAGAGCGACTTTGACCCATTCGAGATCTATTTGAGGTTAAGAGAATTGAATCCGAGCCCTTACATGTTTCTTCTCGAATTCAAAAAGACTTTGATCGGGTCTTCACCAGAAACGATGGGAAAGGTTGAGGGGAGAATTTTCAGGGTAAATCCGATAGCGGGAACTGCAAACAGAGTTCTAGGGGAAGAGGAAATGATAATACGGAGGCTTTTGGGCGATGATAAGGAAAGGGCCGAGCACGTGATGCTTGTAGATCTTGCGAGAAATGACGTTCGAAGGGTATGCAGGGCGGGAAGCGTTAGGGTAAGCAGGTTCATGGAAGCTGTGGTTTATCCGAGTGTTATACATATTGAAAGCGAAGTTGTTGGGGAGCTCAAGCCAAATGTAACACATTTCGATGCCATGCGGTCTGCTTTTCCTGCTGGCACAGTTACTGGGGCGCCCAAGCGGAGGGCGGTTGAGCTGATCGACGATATAGAGAGGTCAAAGCGTGGAGTCTATGGCGGGGCGGTTGGTTACTTCTCCGAAAACTCGGATATGGCAATAGCTATAAGAATGGTCGAATACAACAAACACTGCAGGATCAGAGCTGGTGCTGGAATTGTTGCAGATTCGAAGCCCGAAAAAGAGTTTTATGAGACCGAGAATAAGATTGCAAAGGTTTTGAAGGCGGTGGGACTGTGATCCTCGTAATTGACTGCTACGATTCCTTCGTATATAACCTCGTAGAGTACGTCTCCTTTTTTGACCGGGTGCGGGTTCTAAGCAAGGATCGGGCCATGGAGGCGAAGAATTTTAGCTTCGACGGTATAATAATATCACCTGGGCCAGGAAAACCCGATAAGGAACTAGAATTTCTGTTTGAATTTGATGTTCCAGTACTTGGAGTCTGCTTGGGGCATCAGATCATTGCAGAGGTCTTTGGCGGAAAAGTTGGTAAGGTAAAGCCAGTCCACGGAAAGGCCTCTCTTGTGAGGCACGATTCCCAGGGGATTTTCAGGGGTGTAAGGAATCCCTTCAGAGCCGGAAGATACCATTCTCTCGCAGTTCTCCAGGTTCCTAATGGTTTTAAGGTTACAGCCTTGAGCGACGACGGAGTGATCATGGGTATCAGAAAAGACAATATCGAAGGTGTGCAGTTCCATCCGGAGAGCATTCTGACCGAGGACGGATTGAAAATGATAAGGAATTTCGTGGGGATCTGCAATGATCGTTAAGATCTGCGGAATACGGGGGCTTAGGGATCTGGAGATCGTGGAAAAATATGCAGACCTCGGAGGAGTGGTCGTTAGAAGCCCCTCTAGAAGAGCCGTCGATCTCGAAACTGCGAGGCAAATCATCGCGAGTGCGAGTATCCCTATCTTCGTTGTATCCACTTCAGGAAGTCTGAAGGAATGGGAGGAAATAATCTCTAAAACCGATTGTGATTTTGTTCAGGTTCACGGAAATCTCAGCGTTGAGGATTTTGAGTTGCTGAAGGGGGAAGTATCTGCGATGAAGGCATTCATAGTTGAAAATTTTGAGGAAACTCTTAGATCGATTGAAAGATACAACCCGCACCTCATTCTTCTGGATTCCGGCTGCGGAAGTGGAAAAACACATGACTGGAGCATCAGCAAGAGAATTGCCGAAAGGTATCCTGTAATGCTTGCTGGAGGGCTCAATCCTGGGAACGTTGGGGAAGCCATAAGGTATGTGAGACCTTTCGGGGTTGATGTCTCTTCGGGAGTTGAGAGGAATGGCCTTAAGGATGAGGGGTTGATATCGGAATTTGTCCGGAGGGTTAGAGATGAGATTCGGTGAATTTGGCGGAAGATACGTGCCCGAGATCCTGATACCAGCGCTTGAAGAGCTTGAAAGGGCTTACAGCGAGCTCAAAGATGATGAGGATTTCAGAAAAGAGCTGGATTACTATCTAAAAAACTATGCAGGCCGCCCCACACCTCTCTATTTTGCGAAAAATCTGAGCAAAGAGCTCGGAATGAAAGTTTATTTGAAAAGGGAGGATCTTCTGCATGGAGGCGCTCACAAGATCAACAACACTCTGGCTCAGGCCTTGCTTGCGAAATTCATGGGAAAGGAGAGGATAATTGCTGAAACTGGTGCCGGACAGCATGGAGTTGCTACAGCAATGGCTTCTGCCCTTTTGGGACTAAAATGTAGGATTTATATGGGCGCCTTGGATTACGAGAGGCAGAAAATGAATGTTTTTAGGATGAAGATTCTGGGCGCTGAAGTCGTTCCCGTTGAGAGCGGAAGCAGGACTTTAAAAGATGCAATAAATGAGGCCCTTCGCGATTGGGCTGAGAGTTTTGAAACCACGCACTATCTAATAGGTTCCGTGGTTGGACCCCATCCTTTTCCAACTATTGTGAGGGATTTCCAGTCAGTTATAGGCATTGAGACGAAAAAACAGATCCTCGAATCTGAAGGACGCTTGCCAGACGCAATCGTGGCCTGTGTAGGCGGAGGGAGCAACGCGATGGGAATATTCTATCCATTTCTGAAGGACAGGGTGAGACTCATCGGTGTTGAGGCCGGCGGAGAGGGTATTGAAACGGGAAGGCATTCCGCATCCCTGACAGCGGGAAGTAAGGGCATCTTTCATGGGATGCTTTCTTACTTCTTACAGGACGAAGATGGCATGATCGCTGACACGCACAGCATCGCGGCCGGCCTAGATTATCCCGGAGTTGGCCCGGAGCATGCCCATCTCAAGGACTCGAAGAGAGTAGAGTATACTGCAGTGACAGACAAGGAGGCTCTTAACGCTTTTCTCAAACTTTCCAAGCTTGAGGGAATCATACCTGCCCTAGAAAGCGCCCATGCTCTGGCTTATCTGGAGAGGGATGAAACACTAAAAGGTTCTGTCGCAATCGTGAACCTTTCCGGAAGAGGTGATAAGGATCTGGGAATCGTTATGGAGGTGCTTAAATGATCAGCCGTTCTCTCATCGTCTTCATTCCTGCGGGTTATCCGAATAAGGATAAAACTGTCGACTTCATGCTGTCGGCCAACGCTGGCGTGATAGAACTCGGCATACCCTTTAGCGATCCAATTGCAGACGGAGAAACAATTCAAAGGGCCTATTTTTCAGCACTTTCTGCAGGCTTCAAGCTCAAGGACGTATTCTGGATTGTTAGGAAGTTCAGAGAGCAAAGCGATACGAAGCTCGTGCTAATGAGCTATTATAACCCCATTTACAAAGTGGGAATCGAGGATTTCATCGTAAATGCTGTTTCTGCAGGTGTTGACGCTATGCTTGTAGTAGATCTGCCTTTTGATGAGGCGGATGAGTTCGTTAAAGTTTGCAGGGATTTCGGAATGAAGAACGTGTTCTTGGCAGCTCCGAATACGAGAGAAGAAAGGCTTAGAGTGATAGACGAGCTTTCTGAATTCGTCTATCTTGTTTCAACCTATGGAGTCACGGGAATAAGGAATAAGGTTTCGGATTTGGCATTTAAAGCTTTGGAGAGAGCCAAAAAGATATGTAAAAAACCTTTAGCTGTTGGTTTTGGGATTTCGAAGAGGGAACACGTTTTGGAGCTCTTTAGGGCGGGAGCTGACGGCGTCGTCGTAGGTAGTGCTATAGTCAAGCTCATAGAACAGTTTGGAGAAAAAGCCGACGATAGGATAGAGGAATTCACGAGGGCTCTGACTTCCGAAACCTAAGGCAGCTATCTCAGTGCTAATTATGCAAAATGCTTGCAAAGATCAATGAAAAATTATAAATATCTTAAACACACAATGCTAAACATTAAAATTATGGAGGTGGTAGAATGGATCTGGAACTGACGCAAATCCAGAAAGATATTCTGTACGCGTTGATAACGCTGTACAAAAAGAAATCGGGAGGTTCGATAAAAGGGGAGGAAATTGCGGAGCTCATAAACAGAAATCCGGGAACAGTAAGAAATCAAATGCAGGCCTTGAGGGCTCTGGGATTGGTTGAGGGCGTTCCCGGGCCGAAGGGAGGATACAGGCCAACTTCAAAAGCCTACGAACTCCTATCAATTACAAAGCCGGAGGAGAGTGTTGCCGTACCGGTGGTCGTGAACGAAACTCTGATAGAAGACCTTTCCGTCGAGGAAATCGACCTGCCATCGATCTCGAATCCCGAGGTGTGCCAGGCCAGGATAAGGCTTCTTGGAGACGTTCGAAAAATCGTACCCGGAGATCGCATCTCCGTTGGTCCAACGCCGGTAAATGAGATCGTAGTTCAGGGCAAGGTTGTTGGCAGGGATGACACATCAAACACTGTGATCATCGACATTGACAAAATCGTGGCGTTGCCTAAAGACACGGTAGGAGAGCACATGTCTTCTCCGATAGTCACAGTAGATGCGAACGCTAGGGTTTTGGAAGGGGCAAAACTACTGGCTGAGAAGGAGATTTACTGCGCCCCGGTAAAAAAGGATGGAAAATTTGTGGGTATCTTTACCTTGGATCACGTCGCCAAGGCTGTGGCAGAAGGCAAGATAGATGCGAAGGTTGAGGAAGTGATGAGACCGAAAATAGTGCTCGTAGAGAAGGACACGAAGATAAGGGAAGCGATAAGACTGATGAGAGACGAAAAGGTTAGAATTCTGGTGGTAACTGATCGCGGGGAGCCAGTTGGGGTAATAACAGATCAGAAAATCCTGACAAAGCTAGCTCCCGAACAATGACTTTCTATTTTTAATTCTTGATCCTAGGGCTAGAAAGCTTAGAATCGCTCCGAAATACAGACAGCTTTTATATCCAAAGTTTTCCGCAATAATGCCACCGATAATAGACCCGAGGATCGTAGATAGATATATCGTCGAATTAAGGAACCCAGCAGCGCTGTTCCTTTCTAGATTGTTTTCAAGAACGATCCTCAGAGCTCCGACATACATTGCACTCCAGCCGATCGCAATAAGTGGCTGGATTGCCAGAAACTCATGTGCTTGGGTGGCAAATGAATAAAGTAGGAAAGTGAGCCCGGAGAATACAGTTCCAAGGTTGAGTAGAAACTGGGGATTAAAACGTTCGATCCTTTGCATTATGATGAACTGGAGAAAGGAGTTCATGAAGTAGATAATGCCAATCCAGAACTTAGATATACCGATTTCCGTGAGATAGATGGGAAAAATGAGCCATACCGCACTAGCGCCGACGTGTCTGATGAAAAATGCGAGGTAAATCGAAAAGTTCTGTCTTATTATTGTCAGAGAACTCCTCGGCCTGCTAATTTTCTGCGCTGGAAAACGTTCTCTCAGGATCATCAAAAAAGCCAGAAAGAACAAAAATGCCCCGAATGCGAATATCCTCTGGTAGAACATAATGAATCCGGCAATCAACTGACCAAATGCCCAACCGAGGCTGCCGAATGCGGAAAAAGAGCCCACATTTCTATTTTTCTCATAAGCGTAGCTCACGAGAGCTGCGGGAAATATGCCAATCGAAAATCCAACCAAAGCTCTGACAACGAGAAGCTGGGCTGGAGTTTTAACAAGACATTGTGCAAAAAAGAATATTGAGGAAAGAAGCAGGCCGGAGAGGAGGATGATCTTTCTGTTGAAAAAATCTGAAAGTCTTCCGAATATGCTAGAGGCCACGAAGGTGGAGAGGCTGTATGTTGAGGCTATGATTCCGACTTCAATATCAGATGCCCCGATTTCCTTTGCAAAGACGGGGATGAAGAGGAGTGACGAAGCTATTGAAACCTGAGAGAGAAAGTTTATTAGTGGAGCGCGCATTAAGACTGCATAAAGTCTTTCGATTTAAAAATTCTGTTTTCCCTGGCCCATAATTCGGCGGGACTCATATTCTTTTTACCATGAATTCAAATCTTTTTCTGTATCCCAGCCTTCTGTAGTATTCCCTCACACCCACCCCGCTTATTACCGCGATTTTGTCAAATCTCTCCTTTGCTATTTCTTCAGCACACTTCAAAAGCCTCTCCCCGAATCCTCTGTGCTGGAAAGCTTGGACCTTTCCTATCGGCGTCGCCTTTCCGTAGACGTGAAGTTCTCTGACAAGCGCGCAGTCCTTTAAAACATCTATAAATGGATTTGACGGAAATCTGAGCCTTATAAATCCAACAAGGGCATCGTATTCCGGGATTTCATAGGAAATAAAAAATTCTCTTCCTCCTGATGCCTCATAGTCCGCAATTTTCAGCTCTGCTTTTCTGTATTCTTCTTCCTTGACACCCCTGTGCCCAACCTCCCTGCATCTTATGCACCTGCATTCTCCCCCAAGCTCTCTCAGTCTCTTCTGCACGAGCTGTCTGATATTTCCGGCGTCAAGGCCGATGGCTTTGTTCACTGGTATGTCCCTCTGGATTCTCTGAACTCTCACCCATTCGGGAAAGTCCATCTTGGCTCTTGCAATCAGCTCGACAACTTCCCCGGTTGTGTAGGGTCTGTATTCCCCTCTCCTCCACATCTCATACAGCTTGGTCCCCTCCACAACCACTGTGGGGTATATCTTGAGGTAATCCGGTCTGAAATCAGGATTCGAAAATATATCCCTGAGTGTTTTCAGGTCCCTGTCAAAATTCGACCCCGGAAGTCCGGGCATTATATGGTAGCAGACCTTGAATGCAGAATCTTTCAGCAGTCTTGTGGCCATAATCGTATCTTCAACTGTGTGCCCCCTCTGGATTCTTTCCAGAACATCGTTGAAGATGCTCTGGACTCCCAGCTCCACCCTGGTAGCTCCGTATTTCAGCATCTCTATTATGTGTTCCTCCCTTGCATAATCTGGACGCGTTTCAAAGGTAACCCCGACGCATCTAACTTTTGCGCGTTCATTTTTCTTTTTTGCCCTATCTAAAGATTTTTCAGTCTTCGCCCTGCTGTTGAAGGTGTTTAAGGCATTGAAAATGTCGAGTACGAATTTTTCCTTGTAGTCGGTGTTGCGGGCTATAAAAGTTCCGCCCATTACAATTATCTCTGCCTTGTCTATGTCATGCCCAATTTCGCTCAGTTCTTTCAGCCTTGCCGAAACTTGACGATATGCATCGTAATCATGCTGTCTCCCCCGCTGAGCTGCCGGTTCTAGTCCCGTATAGCTCTGGGGACTGTTGAATTCAACACCCCCGGGGCAGGGGACACACTTTCCGTGGGGGCATGGAGCTGGAGAGCTCATAACGGCTATGACGACTATCCCGCTCAAACTTCGAACTGGCTTCAGCTTCAGAATATCCCTGAGCTTATTGTAGACTTCCGTTTCTCTCGCTTGTTGCAGTATTTCAACATTGGAGGGAATCCTTATACCGAATTTTTTCGCAAGTTCCCTCTTGATTCTTAGTGCGTCTTCAGCATTTTTGGCTCTTCTCGCAATTTCAAAAGCTATCTCTCTGATCGCAATTCCCTCCATTTTCTTATATGCCTTCGGAAATGTTTATAAATTTATTTGACAACTCATAAAGCCGGGGTTGCAGAGTGGAACTGCGCCAGCCTTGAGAGCTGGTGCCTTTTTGGGCGCGTGGGTTCAAATCCCACCCCCGGCGTTTTTTTGAGATTTGGAAGTTTTAATCCAATTTTTCTGTGCTTTTCATTTAAAGCTTTTCCAATTTTGGTTTAAAAGCAAA
>QNUZ01000007.1 GCA_004347865.1 Archaeoglobi archaeon
AAAGCCGAGATACTATTTTCTGGACGATGAATTCGTGATTTACAAGCCCTTCAAGACCAGGCTTGGAGACGTAACGGGATACAGTGTCGACGAAAAGAGGCTGCTGATAAAGTTAAAAAAGAAGGGAATTCTTGGGGTAAAGACGCTTTACTTCGAAAAAATTGAGGACTTAAAAGAGGCTGAGAAATGGCTTAAGAAAAAGCTGAGGTCATAAAGATTTCCAGCCACTTCTCGCCTATGCCTCTAGCCCTTGAGGGAAAGGAATTAATATCTCAAGGGAAAGAATAAGCAAATGAACGAACGCGGGCTTGTTGATTTGTTTGCAGCAATGAACTCCCTTTCCGGTCCTAGTTACGAATGCAGGTATTATCCGTGCCATTTTGAGGACCAGGATTGTTCGATTTGCTTCTGCATATTCTATCCGTGTCTGATTTACAGATTCGGGGAGATTGTAACTTCCAGTTCTGGGATGCCCGTATGGAGCTGCAAGAATTGCCACTGGATTCATAAGAGAGAAAATGTTGAAGAGGTGGTTACTTACTTTTCGGCTTTTCCAAGGCAGGTTCTGGTCGAAGCGGACTGGCGTTTTTTTAGTAAGGCTTTTCAGGAGATTCTATTTGGAAAAGAATTGGGTTACGAGGTTGGAAGGGCTTATAATTTGATGCCCGCAAATTTTTACGGATTTAGCTGCAGGGATTCGGACGAAAAAGCCTTTCTTGCAGTAAAGATCGGGGAGGAGTTTTTGGGCGTTAGGGAAGTAAGGGATTTTGAAAATTTGGGAGAAGAAGTGCTGATACCCTTGAAGTCAGGGGGAATTCTCAGGGGTTTCGATGGAAAGAGATGCGTTGAATGCGAGCTATGATCCTTACAACATCTAGAAAGCCTAGCAGAAAGACCAGAAGCCTTGCAAAAGCCCTGTCACGGTTCATGAACTGGAGATACGTTCAGAGAGGGAAGATGAGTTTTAGAGAGTTTGAGAACGAGGAATTGTGGGTTATTTCAGAGCTAGAAGGAAATCCGGCTTTTTTAAGTTTCTACAGGGACGGCAAAAAGCTACTTGAGCTTTCCATTTCAGTCAGCAATATAAAAAAGGCTGAGGTCGGGAGGGGGGAGGTGGTGTATTTCGGGGAAAAGTATAACTTCTTCGGCGCCTTGCCAGCTGAATTGCTGGAAAAATTCGATAAGAGGCCGTACTTTCCAAAGAAAATTGTCGAGAACGAAAACGAGCTTTGTTTCTGTCTTGGCGATGAGCTTATTTTCAAAGTAAGAATTTTGGGAATCAAGAGATTTGACCAAAATCAACAAAGCCCTCAGGAAGCTCCTCAAGCCCAGCCTCATCGAGAACCTTTGGATCTACGTAAATCGGGCAAGGAATTCTGAGAGCTATTGCGATACTATCGCTCGGGCGTGCGTCGATCTCGATCTCCTTCTCGTTTTGTTTCAGCACAATTCTTGCGTAGAAGGTTGTGTCAATGAGATCATCAATGACGATTTTTTCGACTTTTCCGTTCAGCTTGGATATTATGTCAACTAGTAGGTCATGCGTCATCGGTCTTGGCGGGAGATAATGGTTTAGTGCGGAGTATATTGCGCTAGCCTCAGCCAAGCCTATGTAGATCGGAAGAATTCTCCCATCTTCGGCCCTGAGCACGACCACAGGTGAAGATGCAAACTTTCCCTTCGCGATGAACACCCCAAATACTTCTGCCACTAGCACAGATAAGGTTTGTTTGGTTGTATTAAAGCTTTGTCATAAGCTCTGGTAAGTGAAATCCATTTAAAGCAAAGCATAGGTAGTCAAAACCGAAGAATGAAACTAGAACTCCAAGGAAAATCAGTAAAAACTTGTAGGCTCTTAGTGTTGATCCTCCAAAAGAGGTAGCGTAGGCTAAAATGCTTAAAAAGGCGAAGTCGATCCATATATGCGAAGCAAAAAGAATCGCAACCCCTATAGATCCGAAGATAACCAATGCCTCGCTGATAAGTGCGCTTCCAACTCCTGCCCACCATGCGATAAAGAATGGATTGAAGGCGCTGAGGGCAACACCGGTCAAAAATGGAGAGAACTTCTGTTCTTTGTTCGGAATTTCTCGCATTTCGAAGGCACTCTTCAGCGTCAGATAGCTGAACAAAAGGAGAAAAACGCCCCCAACAAAAGCTAGGGGTCTCATAATTTCTTCTACTTGGCCAGAAGTAGAAATAAAGAATGCTATTAGGATCACGAGCGGAAGCTCAACAGCGAAATGCCCACCGCTGACCATGAATCCCCCTCTCCAACCGTGTTTAGTTCCTATTGCAGCAGTTGCTGCGCTTAGCGGTCCAGGAGCTAGGGCACCTGAGCTGCTGATGGCAACGACTTTAATTATGAAGTCTATCATCCCAGAGCTTTTATTCAACAGAATAAAAGTCTTTTTAGATCTTTCTCAATGAGTAGACAAACAGAAAACGCATTCTTCCTCTCTTGAAGCCGAGGTTTTCCGTGCTCATTTTCTTCTCAAAACGGAACTCTTTTTGAAGTTTCGAAACGAACAGCCTGGCATTTTCAACGTCTTCAAAGAAGAGATCGATCCCGTTCTCAGTTTTCACGATTTCCGCTTTAAATTCTTCAGCTTTTTTCAGGGCCCTTAAAATTTCTCCTTCACTGAAACCCCTGAGTTGGATCTTAGCGGGATGCATCCAGAATTCCTTCAAGTTCTAGGATCTTCTTGGCCCATTTTAGCTTTTTAAGCTTCATTCCTTCCCCCTTATCGAAATCAAAGCCATACAAAACAATATTCTTTGCTCCAAATCTTTTCGCGATTAGAGCAGCTCTATCACCGTCTGTAAAGCCACCGAAGTTGTATACCCGGTCAAAGGGCTTGCTCTGAGTTGTTGCGACAAAGCTTTTAACTTTTGGAACGATCCCTCTTATTCTATCCATGTTATCTCCGTGTGCATGAAAAACGAGAATGCAGCCATTTTTTTCCAGCTCAACTATCCTGTCAACTTCTTCCTCAAGATCTGTTACGTGTATTTTTGGAATGAGTTTTACTCTCTCAAGGGCTTTTCCGGCAGTTATAACGAAGTTCTCCCTTATCTCCTCCCCCTCATATGCGCCGCCAATTACCGCAACCTCTTTACCTTTAATGCAGTTCAAAACCTCGCAATTTAGGAGCTTTCTGCCTCCGAGGGTTGCAATCAACTTTGCAGCCTCTTCATCTTTCTCTCTTGAAAAACCAAGGTCTGAAATAATTTGTTCGTAGATCTTCAGCCACTCGCTCAGCTCCATCTCTTTATCCCTATCCTCACCTTCAGTTCTTCTATCTCCCACTCCTTAATGTATCCCTCTGCTCCTTTGAATTTCAAGTCCTTGGATCTCGTTTCATTCTTTATGTATTCGGTCCAGCCCTCAATAAGCTTGGGATCGATCTCAACAAAGCTCACTATGAACTCCTCGACGTTTAGATTCATCTCCTTCCTCATCTGCTGGATTCTGCGCACGATCTCTCTCGCATAAGCTTCTCTTAGCAAATTCTCATCGAGTTTTGTATTTATGTAAACTCTTCCGCTAGGAAATTCTGCGGACTCATAGCCTTCAGGAACACGCTCTTCAATGATAAGAAAATCTTTCGGGATCTTAACTCCTTCAAACTCTATTTCCTCTGGTACATCTTTCAGCTTTGAAACGTATTCGGCAAACTCTTTTGCTTTGCCCTTAAGTATGGGTCCTATTTTCTTAAAGTCGGGCTTTATGATCAGCTCTTTCGGGAACTTTTCCACGAATTTGACCTCTTTAACATTGCTCTGTTTTGCTATAATCTCCGCAACGCTTTCTAGTCCTTTGATATTTGTTTCAATGATCAGTTCCTTTAGAGGCCATCTTAGCTTAATTTTGGCCTTGCTTCGTGCGCTGTTTCCAGCTTCGGCTATCGCTCTTGCAACATTCATTTTTTCCTCAATTTCGGGATCTATAAGACTCTTATCCGCTTTGGGATATTCTTCCATGAAGATGCTTTCCTTTCCTTCCCTGAAGGTCTTTATGAAGTTCTGGTAGAACCATTCTGCGAGAATTGGAGCGAATGGGGCGATTATGCGAAGAGTTTTGTCTATAACCCTGAACATCGTTTCGTATGCAGAAAGTTTCTTTTTGGATTCGACCTCCTCCCATACTCTCGCCCTGATCAGCGGTATATACCAGCGGCTGAAATCTTCGATTATGAAGTCGAAGAAGGCTTTAACCACTCTGTGGAGCTGGTATTTCTCCATGGCGGAAACGACCTCTTCGTTGAATCTTTCGAGCCTAGAAAGGATCCATCTGTCTTCTAGGCTAAGTTCAACCTCTCTTCCGGCCCTGAATCTGTCTATGCTCATGTACGTGTATGCAAATCTGATCGTATTCCATAGAATGTTTATGTTTCTCAGAACATTTCTGGCTTCTTCCCAGCTGAACTTAAGGTCTTCCCAGACCGCTGAGCTCAGTACGTAGAGTCTGAAGCAGTCAACTCCAATCTGACCTATCACTTCTTCGGGTTCAATGACGTTTCCAAGGCTTTTGCTCATCTTTCTTCCCTGCTCGTCTAAGGTGAAGCCGTGCATCAGGACCGTTTTGTATGGAGCTCTATCGAAGCATATTAGAGAAGTACCAAGCTGGGAATAGAACCAGCCTCTGGTCTGGTCATGTCCCTCGGTAATGAAGTCTGCAGGCCATAAATCGAATTTATCGGTTCTCAACGGGTATCCAATGCTCCCCCAGCTTGCAACACCGCTGTCGAACCATACATCGAAGACATCTTTCACTCTGCTCATTTCTCCTCCACAGTCGCATTTGAACTTCACGGCATCTATTCTTGGTCTGTGAAGGTCGAGGTCGGTTTGCCAAGGGACTTCGGTGATGCTTCCAACAACCTTAATTTTTCCGCACTTCTCGCATATCCATATCGGAAGCGGAATACCCCAGTATCGCTGTCTGCTTATACACCAATCCTTGGCGTTGCTTATCCAATCCCTAAATCGGGCGCTTCCGGCCCACTCTGGAATCCAAAAAACTCTCTCTATTTCTTCAAGCATTTTTTCTTTCAGCTCTGTAATCCGGATAAACCACTGCTCCGTGGCCCTGAAGATTATAGGTGTTTTGCATCTCCAACAGTGCCCGTAACGGTGGAAAATCTTCTCTTCAGCAATTAATAGCTCTTTCCTTAGTAGGTCCTCTATTATAACCTCATTTGCTTCCCGTATATTTAAACCTGCATATTTTCCGGCTACTTCGGTAAAGATGCCCCTATCGTCAACTGGGTTGAAAACCTCGAGGCCGTACTTTAGACCAAGTTCAAAATCCTCTACACCATGGGCCGGGGCAATATGAACGCAACCCGTGTTTTCAGCCGAAACGAAATCAGCCAATACAATTTTGTGGTTGAAATTTCTCTGAAGGGGAATTTCTTCAGCCAACGGATGCTCGTATTCCAGACCTTCAAGTTCTTCACCAAGAAAAGTCTCTAAGACCTCCCATCTCTCGTAACCCTTTGCTAGAACATCGATCAGACTTTCTGTAAGGATTAATACCTCTGGAACGCCGTTTCTGTAAGCCTTAACCCTAGCATATTTCAGCTTAGGATTTACAGCCACAGCCATGTTGGCCGGAATCGTCCAAGGTGTTGTGGTCCATACAAGAACGTATTCACCATTTTTGAGTTTGAATTTAACATAGATTGAGGGATCTTCCCTTTCAGCATATTCCACTTCAGCTTCGGCTAAGGCGGTCTCACACCTGGGACACCAGTTCACCACCATCTTTTTTCTTTCAAGCAGACCTTTATCGTGAGCCTTTTTAATTGCAAACCAGGCTGAGTTCATGTATTCTGCCTTTACAGTCATGTAGGGCCTTTCCCAGTCCATCCACACAGCCAAGGCTTTGAACTGTTCTGTCATCATGTCTTTGTTTCTCAAAGCGTAGTCCATGCATCTTTTAACGAAATTCTCGACCCCAAAGCTTTCTATATCTCTCTTATTTTTGAATCCCAGTTCTTGCTCGACCTTTACTTCGATCGGAAGCCCGTGCATATCCCAGCCCGGAGTATCTGTTGGCGAGAAGCCGTTCATTCTGAGATAGCGCAGAATTGTATCCTTGATTACCTTGTTCCAAGCTGTGCCGAGATGGATTCTGCCTGTCGTGTAAGGCGGCCCGTCGACGAAATAGAATTTTTTGCCGCTTCTGTTTTTGATTTTTTTGTATATTGCATTTTCTTCCCAGAATTTGAATATCTCGGCTTCAACCCTCTGCGGTGAATAGGAAGGTGGAATCATGAAAATCCGACCCTCCAGAGATTAAAAAATTTAGCTGATTTTGGTCTTGTGCAAGCAACTTTGCAAAATGGAAGATGATTGTAAGCTGGACAGTGTTAAAAATCTTTCCCTTAGAAATTTTGCAGAGGGCTTTATCGGGCTGGAGAGGTGAAAATGGAGGTTTGATATGAAGACGAAAATGCAAGAGATTCTTGAATTTTTAAGATCTCTGAAAGGGATTGAGGATGTGAAATTGTTAACGGAATCGGAGAAGAGGGAGTTGATGAGAATTGAGGAGCAGGCCGAAAAAAGCTCGCTGATGGGTTTAATGCCAGGAATAAATCAGGGTGTTAGAGAGGCTATTGGAAGAACGTTTACTGTTGCAGCAATTACAAATAACGAATTTGAATGGCCAAAAAGGGGCACAGTGAAGTTTATCTACAGAGGAGAAGTAATAGGGGAGGAAATAAGGGGTGAGGAGAAACTCAGAAAATTGAAGAGTGAGGTAATTCGGTAATCGGTGAAATTTTTGTTTTATACAATGAAAAATAAAAAATTTAGTATAAAAGATTTTAGAGATTTGACACTAGTAATACCACCCTTAGACCTTCCATGGACAAAAAAGTCCCCAATGCAAGGCGAGTCGTTGTTGGAAGTCCTTCAACACCTTCAGATGTCTACATAAAAAAGTTAATGAAAATGGAAGTAAATGGTAGGGGTTCGATTTTGTCGGTTTCGAAATTGATTGAAGTCCTCTGAGGCTAGAATTCAGAGTATTAAGGAATCGAGTATATAATCTCTCTTTATTCCCCCCAAAGGATTTAGTTTGAGTTAACCTTTCCACTATATTATAACCCAAAACCCAGCCCTTCAGGGTAGAGATGAGAAAAGCTTAAATAAATAGAAAGTCTGAATAGAATGTCCAAACAATCCGGGGATGTTCCCTTGCAGAGGGAAGTCCAGATCTGCGATATGAATATACCCTATGCCTTAACGAGGAGCAGGGGGATGGGATAGCAGTGGCCTCCCGAACTGGCAGATGAGGGGAAGGGCGTAAAGCATCCCTTAACGTCGGAAGCTCCGCCTTTAAAGGCAGGGTAGCTCACGTATTTACACCTGAAAGCCCGCCCTAAAGGGCGGAGAGGGGGTCAGTTTGACTAAAATCTGATGAGATAATTGTAGGGGGGAGGGCTTGTGGATGTGGACATCCAGAAAATTGTGGAAGAAAAAGACAAGAAGATCGAGGAACTGCAATCGAAGTTAAAGGAGCTTGAGAAAAAGCTAAGGTACTATGAAATTAAAGAAA
Source organism: Archaeoglobi archaeon (assembly GCA_004347865.1). Lineage (GTDB taxonomy): Archaea > Halobacteriota > Archaeoglobi > Archaeoglobales > Archaeoglobaceae > WYZ-LMO2. The sequence continues at coordinate 7,568 of QNUZ01000007.1, forward strand.
TCTATCAGGGATTGATTCCGGAGGATCTTTTAAAGAAGCTGATGGATCTTCCGCCTGAGATAATGGTTATCGAGATAGGAAGGTATTTAAGAGAAAAAAATGCAGAGAAAACGAAATCAGACGAGCAAAAGGTATGTGTGGAGAAAGATAAACTTAACAGGACTTTGGCCGAGTTAAAGATCATCGAAACAAAATTAGCAGCGGTAAAAGCGAAGGTTGGAGTCGATCTGAATTTTACACAGAGATTTGACTTTGAGGGCAGTGAAGTTGCTTTTCTCAGCGAAGACATAATGAAAAGTCTCGGGGTATCAGAGGATGATTATATAATTGTGCAAAAAGATGGCAGTGTAACTCTGAGAGTAATTCCCTATTCAAAACCAGGTTTTGTCATTGTGCCTACATGGGTTAGGGAGAAAATTGGGGCAAAGGTTAATGACGTTGTGGAGGTGGTTAAAAAATGAAGTTGACACCAAAGATTATAGCAATAGTTTTGCTTTCAAGCTTTGTCCCTCTTTTGCTGTTGGCCCAATTGACCGTTATGAGCGTTACTGAGTTCGGGGAAAATGCGAGATCGGGAGTCATAAACGTAAGCCAGGTTTATATTGTAAAAGCTGGGGAGGAAGCAGTAAAAATGAAAACGGACGAACTTGCCAAGAAGCTGGAACTTTATTTAAGGAATAAAATTAGAGAAAACCCAAATTTGACAACCACGGATCTTCTTAGAGATCCAGATTTCTTGGAGATCGCTTCGAGAAGGTGGGGAATGGGAGAGTACACTTGGGTGATGGGCGCGGGTCTTGTTGGTGGAGAATGGAAAGTAATAACCTTGGTTTACCCGACACTTCCGAAGGAAAAATGGGGAAAAGACATTAAGAATGAACTTGGATGGCATGAAAGCATGCCAGAATTCTATAACCTGACAATGAAGGCCGTGGGTTACCCGACCCAGATTATTTGTGATTACTACACCTGGATTGAACCCCAAACCAATGAAAGCGTCAAAAAGTATGGATGCTATCAGCAGGTTTTGTTACCAGTACCCATTTACGATCCCAATATTAACTCTAGGATAGTCATACTTGCAGGAACTGGTGCATACATTGATGGTTATTTCAAGTATCTAACTCAGAGCCCCGGAAATCCGTCCGAAAATATTGCAGGGGAGGTTACTAAGAGCATAGAAAAGGCAGGAGAACAGGTATATACGAACTTGATGATAGCCTTTGTCGTGGCTGTCATATTTGTTGGTCTAATTGCCTTCTTTACAATAACAAGAATCGCAAGGCCAATAGTGGATTTAAGCAAGACCGCAGATAAGATAAGTGCAGGCGAGGTTGATACCGAAGTTCCGTTTAGAGAACGAGCTGATGAAATAGGGATATTGGCAAATAGCATAGAAAGGCTGAGAAGAAGTCTGAAGGTTGCAATGCAGAGCTTAGAAGAAGCATTGAAATAAATTTATAAGCCTAATTTTTGTTTTTAAATATCTTATTTTTATTTAAACTTTTCAGCTCTTCACTTTAGAGCTTTATTTCTGGGCTTTTTTGTCTAGCTCAGTTTAAAAATATCCGCTAGATGCCGAATCTCGTCAAAGATTGTCGTTTTATCGATTCCAGATTTGAGAGAAAAGTTTAAATCTTGGAAAGAATCTAGGATCATACGCGTATGTCAAAACGATATGCGAGTATTACGCTGCTAAACTGTGGAAGATTGAACAAGCTTCAAGTTCCCGTTTAGGAGGGTGGAATTATGGTTACTTATGAGCAGCTTCTCAATGAACTTAAGAAAGAGATGGGCCCAATAGCAAAGATATTCTTAGAAAGAGCTATGAACTCCCTTGGAATAACGGAAATAAATAAGGAAAACTATAAAGACGTTCTTGAAGTTTTAAAAATGAATAGCAGTATTAGAGACTATATTTCTGAAGTTGAAAGGAGACTTGAAAAAATTAGCTGAGTTTTCTGCCTATCTTCTCTTCAATCTCTGCAATTAGCATGTTTATCTTTTCTCTGGGAATAAACATTACTAGCGATCTTAGGCTTTTTTCGAGTTCCTCGCGTTTCTCTAATAGTTCTTCGTAGCTATTGCAAGACTCTATAATGCTAACTGTCTTTTTAGACGGTTTTCCTATTTTTGAAGTTACTAGCTCTATAAGTTCTTTCTTTAATTTATTGAAATCGACTTCTTCTTCCGCACCTAGAGCGCTTGAGATCAGAAACTCTATTTCTTCTTCGTTTGGTTTTTTAATACCGTACTTCTTCAAAATTTTTTCTTGTTCTTCGTTTGTCGGCTTAGACGCTTTCAAACTTTCTTCTATCTCCAAAGCCAGTTCCGAGTTTCCTATCGAGTTTTGGATTATTTTTTTAATCTCTCCATTACTAGGCGGGGTTATCCCGTACTTATTCATTATTTGTTCTCTATCAATTTTTTGTGCCCTTTCGACAGTAGTTGTGTCTGGTGTGCTACTCACTTCTTCGACAATTCTCTTTGGTTCTACCTTGACTATAGCAATTTGGTTCATTTCTAAAGCCTTTTTAACTTGCTCGGAGTCTAGTGGGTAAATTTCGACTATGCAGTTATCTAAGGTAAAAAGTTCAGAAATTGCGGCATCTCCATAAACACTTGATTTGCTCTTTATTCTCATTATCTCAGCTGCCAAAATTTTTCCGGAGCCAAATAAAACCTCTCCGGAACATAGTTCAGACTTTTTGAATGCTACCTTAATATAGCCATTATATTTTGACGACACCAAGGTATCAACTATTTTCTCGAATTTTCCTTTTTCTATCTTTTCTAGTTTTGTTTTTGGGAGTATCATAACTGCACCATCACAGCCTTATCAGCCGCTTTTTTCACTTCAATTTTCAAAAGTCCATAATTTGTCTTTATATCTGCTACCACTCCCAATATAAAGTTACCAGCTCTTGAAACTAAAATTCTATCTTTTTTCCCTTCTAGGGTTATAAATTCTGGACTATCTGAACTAAGCTTCTCACAGACTTCTGACGCTTTGTTGAAGATATCTGCAACCAATGCAGCGCAAACCTCGTCGTCTGCTATATCCAACGATTCCGACTCAATCAAAGTTCCCTCAGGATCAGCTATGTATACTCCTTTGACACCGCTAACTCCAAGTAAATCAGCTATTATGTTCTCGAACATACTAACCCCTCTATCATTATCATAGTGAACACAGGTATATAACACTTATGACTACAACAGAAATAGGATTAAATTATAAATTTTATAAAAATGGGTGCCCAGAAAACCCAGAGCTTTAGCTCTGGGATGAATGGGCAAAGCTTAAATAGTTCTGTGTTGAAAAGGTCTTGGGATGTTTCCTTGCAGAGGGAAGTCCAGATATGCGTCGTAGGCAAGGTATTCAGGCCGAATAAATCAAAAATCCTAGCTTTAAATAAAACTCTCAGCGAGTATTTCAAACCCGTTAAATGGTATCTGGGCTACAATTCCACATCGAAGAAGTTTTTGCACGAGAAATGCTATGAAAAAGCCAAAGAGCTCTTCGACCTCAACACAACTTTAATCCAGACAGCCAGAGATAAGGCTGTCGAGATTATAAAGAGCTTTGAGGAAAACAGAAAAGAAAAAAGCCTTCTGAAGCTTAAAAGGACTTCTATTCGCTTCGACAAGAGATGCTACATTTTTTCCAAAACGGACAACGCTCTAACGCCGTGCTGGCTTACACTGAGCCTTAACAAAAAGGAGAGAATAAGCCTGCCGATAGTCTTCGGAGGGAAACAAAAACAGAGAATAAATAGAGAAAGCTTTGAAAGGAGAATGGCAATTCGTGACAGTCAAGGGAAAAGTTGTGGAGGCAGTAAAGAATGCTGTTGGGGACCGTTAAGCTCACGGCAAGCTTCAAGCTGTGCCCGATATGCGGGGAAAAGTTAAGCCCGAAGGGATTATGATACAGATGAATGCAGGAGCATCCGTTCACCCTGAAAGCTCCCCCATGAAGTTGAAAGGGATTAAAAATCCGAGGAGAGAAGAGATGAAAGTTAACGCTAGACTGGAGCGGTGGGAAATTTGAGGCTCTTAATCGGAGACCGGAAGGCCTATGAAGAACTAAAAAAATTTGGAAAGACCATTTTCATCGAGAAAGCAGACGATTTGAACATCGAATCTGAAGATCTGAGAATGTCCGCGAAGTCTGAATTGCTTGAGAAATTGCTTGAATGTTTTGCGGATCTTGGCTACGAATATTCGGTTATCAACAGTGCTGGGGAAATTTCGAGAATTGAGGAGAAATTTGGGTTTAAGATCCCAGTGTTTGAGGGAGCAAAAACACTTCAAACAGCTCCAGATTTTGAAACCCTAAAAACAGTAGTTGAAAAGGCAAAGAAAAATGCAGAAAAATGCGGTGCGGTTGGTGTCTTTGTTGGTTTTGTGCGAAAATTTGAGGGATATAAAACTGTGGAAAGACTTGAATACGAGGCTTTTAACGAAATTCTTTTCGAAAAAATTTCAGAAGTCGAAAACAAAATTAGAAGCTTTCCAGGAATTGCAAATGCAAAGCTTTACCATAAACTTGGGAAGCTGATGCCCGGTGAAGACATTGTTTATATAGCTGTGGTGGGCGAGCACAGGAAAGACATCTGGGCACCACTCATTAATGCTGTTGAGCTCATGAAGACGGAATTGCCGATATGGAAAAAGGAGATATATAAAGATGGTGAGAGGTGGGTTTGAATGCTCAGAGAAGGCAGGTTTGGAAAGGAAATGGATTTCAAGGCTCTGAAGTTTTCAAGTTCCATAGGTCATGATCTCAGCATTTTCTACTACGATATCCTTGTGGACATAGCCCATACGCTTAGCCTTCAAAGAAGCGGCTATCTGAGCAGAGAGGAGGCCTTGGAGATCATAAATGCTTTAAACGAGATCTCAAGACAGGGATATAAGAGATGGGAATTCGAGGACGTACATGAAGCAATAGAGGCAGAAATAACGAAGAAAACACCGGCCGGGAAAAAACTGCACACAGGGAGATCGAGAAATGACGAAGTTGCGACATGTTTGAGACTATTTGCCAGAGATAACCTATTGAATTTGGCTGAGGGGCTTATTCAATTGCAAGAGACTATTTTGAAGCTTTCTGAAACCGACTCAATTATGCCTGGTTTCACACATCTCCAGTTTGCCCAACCAACAAGGCTATCACATCATCTGCTCATGTTCTTCGATTTATTCGAAAGGGACATTGAACGTACTCTAGAGGCTTTCAGAAGGGCGAACAGATGTCCTTTAGGTTCATCAGCATTTGCTGGAACTGCTTATAGGCTTGACAGAGAATTTACGGCTAAAATTCTTGGATTTGACTCCGTTCAGGAGCACAGTGAGGATTCTATTGCTTCTAGGGATTTTTTGATCGACTCAGTTTATGTTTGCACTTCTGTTTTAATGAACATAAGCAGAATCTGCGAAGAAATAATTCTCTTTGCGATTCTTGGATTTATTGAACTCCCAAATGGGTATTCTTCGACGTCTTCGATAATGCCACAGAAGAAGAATCCCGATATCGCTGAGCTTCTTAGGGCGAAATGTGGAAAAATGATTGGCCTTCTGACTTCTACGATGGCGATTTACAAAGCGATGCCATTTAGCTACAACAGAGATTTTCAGGAGATGAATCCAGTTCTTTATACGGCGCTGAAGGAGGCGAATGAAGCTGTGGAGGTTTTCACCGGAATGTTATCGGAAATAAAATTCAGGAAAGAGATACTGGAGAAAAAGGCGCAAGATGGATTTACAACTGCTACAGAACTTGCAGATATGCTAGTGAAAGATTTTGGAATTCCATTTAGGGATTCACATCGAATTATTGCGAGGTTGGCTTACAAAGGTGTCTATACTCCTTCGGCCCGAGATATAGAGAAAGTCGCAAGGGAGCTTGGATACGAAATAAAAATCTCGGACGAAAGAATTGCCGAGGTAACTAATTTGGAGAATATAGTGGACGGTAGAAAGACCATCGGGGGAACAGCAAAGGAAGAGGTTGAAAGGATGCGATTGCGGAGAAAGGAAAGGGTTTTAAGCGAAAAGAGAGAAGTCAGGAGGATCAGGAGAAGAATTGAAAACGCTTTGGGGATTATGAAAGAAGAAGTGAAGAAACTTGGAGGTTGTTTTGATGTTGACAGGCAAGAGAGTAAGAATTAGGGCAAAGGGGAAAATTTTCGAGGGTATTGTAATGCCGAGTTTTACTGGAAGCCTAGTATTGAAATTGGAAAACGGGTATAACGCTGGATTTCGTGAATATGAGATTATAGAAGTTCTCGAGGATTTTAGGGCTCAAGTTCCAAGAGCTGAAATTGTAAGACGTGAGGATCTGCCTAATGTCAAGATAATCTCCACAGGTGGAACCATTGCGAGCAGGGTTGATTACAGAACCGGAGCAGTAACGAGTCAGTTCACTGCAGAGGAAATAGTTTCAGATGTTCCTGAAATTGCTGAGATCTGCAACGTTGAAGCGGAGCTGCTCTATAATATTCTGAGCGAGAACATGAAGCCGAGCTATTGGATAGAGCTTGCTAGGAGGGTTTACGAATCTCTGAAGAAATACGAGGGTGTAATCGTGACTCACGGTACGGACACAATGCATTATTCGGCTTCAGCTTTGGCTTTTATGCTCTCTACTCCAAAGCCGGTGGTTTTCGTGGGAGCGCAGAGAAGCAGTGATAGGCCAAGTAGCGATGCAGCGATGAATCTCATCTGCTCGGCAAAGCTTGCCACAAGCGACGTGGGAGAAGTACTGGTTTGCATGCACGGAACTACAAGCGACGAGTTCTGCTACGCTCACAGAGGTGTGAAGGTAAGAAAGATGCATACCTCCCGCAGGGACGCCTTTCAGTCCATAAATGCAAAGCCCGTTGCGAAGATAGATTACCCGTCTCTTGAAATCGAATGGCTTTCTTGGCGTTACAGAAGAGGTGAAAGAGAGTTAAAGCTCCGAGACAGGCTTGAAGAAAAGGTTGCGCTGGTGAAGTTCTATCCAGGACTTGGGAGCGATATAATCGACTATTATCACTCCAAAGGTTACAGAGGGTTTGTTATTGAGGGTACTGGGCTTGGTCACGTCTCCACTGACTGGATTGAAACGCTGAAGAAAGTTTGTGAGGACTCAATCGTGGTTATGACATCCCAGTGTCTATATGGCAGAATATGCGACCGTGTTTACGATACAGGAAGAGATTTGCTCAGAGCTGGTGTTATCGAGGGCGAAGATATGCTTCCTGAAGTGGCTTTGGTAAAACTCATGTTCCTACTCGGAAACTACAGTCTCGAAGAGGCAAAGGAGCTGGTTAAGAAGAACTTCGTCGGTGAAATCGAGCCAAGAAGCACTTATTAGTTTTAAATTATTTTTGGCTTTTTAAAGCTTTGGAAAACTTAAGCTTTTATAGTTCATTGCGGTACAATTAACGTGATCAGGTATCTCGGAAAACCTCTGGAGATTGCGGTTGAGGAAGAGGTGGAGTTTGTTTTGAATGGCAGAGTTTACCGGAAATTCTGCACACCATCTATGCTTAAAGAACTAGCCATCGGCTTTTTGGTTTCTGAAGGTATTTTAAAATCACCGGATGGCCTCAAACTGGAAATTTCCGGCAAAAGAATACTGGCAGAAATTCCGGATATCTCTGAATTTGAATTAAATTCGCGTTTTTCTGGATTTTCTGAAAATTTTCGGCCAAAGATTAGAAGCAAAGGAAAGTTCAAGTTAGAGGAATTGAAAAAGCACCTTCAAATTCTGGAAATAGAGGAATACAGAAAAACCAGAGGCTATCATGTGTCGGCAATAGTTACGGGAGATAGCTTTTATCGGGCTTACGATGTTGGCAGGCACAATGCAGTCGATAAGGCCATTGGTATGGCTTTGCTGAATTCAGTAGATCTTGGCAACTCTTTCCTTTTGATATCAGGCAGAATTTCAAAGGAGATTGCTTTGAAGTGTGTGAATGCCGGTATTCCTCTTTTGGTGTCAAAGGCTGCGATTCTCAGTTCTGCAATTGAGTTTTGCATGGAAAGTGGTCTCTCTGCGGTGTCATTTGCAACCAACATAGCAGTCGGAGATGCAATCGAATGAAAGTTTTTTAAAAAGTCCTCAGGTGGTGGTATCATGCTTGTTAAAGTATACTTCCCCGACGGTCATCTGGAAAAGCCCATATGGGATGCATTGGTAACTGCAGGGTATAAGCTGGGAAAAAGCGAAAGAGGGTATCTGATCGATGTGGATCACCCCATGCTGGTTTTCAAGCAGGTAAGACCTCAGATCATGCCACTCTATATTGAGATCGGTAAAGGGGATGGAGCCATTACTGGAGGTGACATTTTAGAAAACTGGAAGCTTAAGATGGAGCTTGAAAACGTTGTAGTTCTGGATTCTCTCCCACTTCGTCCCACAAAGCTGGTTGTGGCCGTTTCGGAGGAAGTTTATCCAGAGATAAGGACCATAGAGGATTTCAAGGAGACTGTTGGAGACAAAAAGATCTTTATTGCATCAGAATTTCCGGAGATAGCAAAAGAGTACGCGAAAAAGAAAGGTTTGAATGCGGTGGTTTTTGACCCCATAGGAAAAACAGAAGCCTCGCTTTTGCCTCCGATTCCCGAGGCCGATCTGATCATCGAGGTCACAGAGTTCGGAACGACGCTGAAGGAGAACAAGTGCAGGATCATCGATGTGCTAAACGATCAGGTTAAATCGGTTTTCATTGCCAACAAAGAGTCTTTAAAAGTGAGGGAGAAAAAGGAAGTTCTAGAGAATCTGCTCACAGACATAAAGGAGGTAATAGAATCGAGAAATCTGGTCAGTCTTTACTTCAACGTCCCTGAAAGGGAGAATCTTGATAGGATCATAGATTACCTGACTTCTGAAGGTTTTGATCCGACGATTTCACCCCTAGCCAAGGGTGCGGCGGCTGTGCACATAATCGTGGACAGAGCGAGGGTGAAATTCCTGAAGCCTGTGCTAAGAACCATGGGGGCGAAGAGAATCGGCACGAGTCCGGTGATAACTTTTGGAGATTGAAGAAAAAATTTTAATATACCATGGATGAGCATCATCATGTCCAGTTTAGAGAGCCTGGGAAAATTTGCCATCTCCATTGCACTCATTTCAGCCCTTGCTTTAAGCTTTTGCGCAGCTCCTGAATCGTCGAATTCTGGAAAAGAATCTGCTAGCTGCAATTTTGAGATAAAGGAAGTATATTTCAGGGAGACAGACGACCCAAGTAATCCGATGCTCATCGTAAAGGGTGTCATCGGCCCCTCTGGCTTCCACAAATACGTTATGCATTTCCCGCCGCAGGTCAATACCGCTCAGGGAATCGGGCCGATAGAGGTTGGGACAGATGAACCTTGCAAGGAGGAGCGTTGTAGACCGCTGAATCCCTGTCAGGAGTTCATAACTCAGGATTTCGTGGCAAGAAGCTATCCGGACAATGTTCCGGAGTTTGGAAAGAGCTACTATGGGGAATTAACCTTCTACCTGAACGATGGAAGTTCGAGCACTTGGAGGGGAAATGTTGGATGGAAAAGTTAGTCCAGTCCTAATTTTTCTGCCTTAAAATTCGAATTCGCTTCCAACTCCTGCTGGCCTGTACTTCTCTCCCATGACCTTTGCTATCAGCATTTCTGCCTTCAAGCCTGTGCAGTGCGTAGGAGCAATCATATCGACTTTGAGGCTCTTCAGGATTTCTAGGATTTTATCCTCGGTGAATGCTATTAGATGCGTACCCCCGATTATGAACTTAACTTCATCACCTACAACCTCTTCGGCCCATCTCATCGTGTTTCTCAGCCCTGAATGGCAACATCCGAGGAGAAGCACCACTCCCTTATCAGTTCTGATGGCCAAGCTTTGATCATCCTTTATTTCATCCTTCTCTTTCTTACCGTCTCTAACTGCAAATGAATCCTTCAGAACAGCTGTTTCGAATGTTCTCGGAATCTCACCGAGCGCCCAAATACCCTTGGAGACCTCCATCGGCTCTCTTTGCTCTACAAAATCGAAGTTGTGAAGGATCAGCTCCTTTTGGTAGGGGATTCCTATGAATCGCCCCTCAAAGAATCTCGGCAGAAAAGCGTCTGGATGTGCGTAAAGTGGCAGTTTTTTCGGAAACGGGTAAAGCGCAGCCGAGTGATCGTAGTGTCCATGGCTGAGTATGATCTTCTCCGGAAAGGGCTTTTGCAAGGTGAGGAGATTGCCAAGCGATGTGCCCAGACCAACGTCGAACATGATGACTTCCTTAGATTCTATCAAGGCAGAAAAGCCCCATTCAGCCCTCAAAGGCTTTGGCATCGTTATCTTATTGTCCGCAAGAATTGTGATTTTCATAGTCACACACTCTGGATGGATTTGTGAGCTGCCCCGCCTTTAAATGCCCGCATCTTCAATTTTTAAGCGCATCCTTTATTTAAGCTTTCCCATTTCTGCCACGAACTGGCAGATGAGGGGAAGGGCGTAGAGCCTCCCTTAATGCCGGAAGCCCCACCTTAAAAGGTAGGGTAGCTCGCGGAAGTATTTTTCTGTTCAAAACCTCCCAACATTTATTATCATCTTGACAGCCGTTCAATCATGAAAATCGTGGTAGTCGGCGGCGGTCCAGCCGGAATGAGTGCAGCCTCCAGAGTAAAGGCGATTAAGCCAGAATGGGACGTGAAGGTTTTTGAGGCGACAAACCTCATTAGCCATGCACCATGTGGAATTCCTTACGTTGTGGAGGGTCTCAGCAGCCCTGAAAGCCTGATGTATTACACTCCGGAGTTTTTCAGAAAAGAGAGAGGGGTGGATGTGCACGTAAATTCGAAAGTGGTCGAGGTCGAGGAAGGTTTTCTTAGAGTGGACGAAAATGGAAAAGAGAAGAAATACGAATGGGACAAAATCTTAATTGCCACTGGAGCCTTGCCAAAGATTCCAAAAGTTAAAGGAGTTGATTTAGCAAATATCTTAACGATTCGCCACCCATCCCAGGCTGGGAGAATTAAGAGGATGATTGAAGAGGCTAGTAAGATAGTGATCATTGGAGCCGGCTATGTAGGCGTAGAGATGGCTGAAGCGATTTCTGCGATTGGCAAAAGAGTGACCGTAATTGAGTTCTTGGATCAGGTTTTGCCAAATCTTGATAGGGAAATCTCGGAGGTAGTGCGGGTCGAGATGGAGAAAAAAGTTGATTTAAGGCTTGGCGAGGGTGTAAAGGCATTTGAAGGTAGGGATAAGGTTGAGACTGTTGTTACCGATAAGAACAGCTACGAGTGCGACTTGGCGATAATAGCAACGGGAATAAGACCGGACGTTCAGCTTGCAGAGATGCTCGGTTGCAAAATCGGAAAAACTGGCGCGATTCAAGTGGATCCCTTTATGCGAACTAGCGTTGAGAACGTGTTTGCCGCTGGAGATTGCGCAGAGACTAGGCATATTGTTACGGGAAAACCTGTTTGGGTTCCACTGGCACCGTCTGCAAATAAAATGGGTTATGTGGCCGGAGTTAACATTGCTGGTGGCTCTCTTGAGTTCCCGGGAGTTCTTGGAACGCAGCTAACAAAATTCTTTGATCTCGAAATAGGCTCCACGGGGCTCAATGAGAAGGCTGCAAGGGCCGAGGGTTATGAGATAAGATCCACGGTAGTTAGAGCGAAAACCAGGGTGCTCTATTACCCTGGCGGCAAAGAAATTCTGCTGAAGGTCATAGCCGATAAAAGTGGCAGAATACTCGGGGCACAGGCCGTAGGAAGTGAGGTTGCGATGAGAATGAACGTTATTTCTGCGATGATACATGCGGGATTCACGACGAAAGACGTTTTCTTCACGGATTTAGCCTACGCACCGCCTTTAACTCCAATCTGGGATCCGATAATAATATCGGCGAGAAATTTGAAATTTTGAAATTTTCATCTCCCTAAGATCATGAGCCTGAACCTGTCAGCGGCCCTAGCGGTTGCGTTTGCTATGTAACCCAAATGCACGACCCAAGTATCCATAAGAAGAACGTCAAGCGGATTCAGTTCGTTTGAGTTGAATAAGAGTGTGTGAAGCTTTATCTGAACTTGGTCGCATTCATGTTCCAGACTTTCGACTTCTTGGATGATCTCCAGAATCGTCTGGATCTCCTTTTTATCGAAAGAGGTTTCGATCAGGGTGTTGATGTGTTCGACCATTCTCTCGTATTCGTTAACGCATTCCATTATTTTTGCTAGTAGGATCTTAAAATCTCCGGCTATATTCACATCCAATTTAACCTTTCTGAAGGTTAGCATGTGCCCGACGTGCTCGCAGTTGTTGATTATCTCGTCTTGCGCTCTCATAAACTCCAGCAAATCCTGCCTGTCTATAGGAAGAATCATAGACCTCGTAACGTGCGTCCTGACTTCTTCCTTTAGCTCATCTGCTTGGCTTTCGAGCTCATCGATCTCATCCCTGTACTTTTCAACAAGGTTGAAATCTTTATTTTCGTAGGCCTCAAACTGCTTCTGCAGAATTCCAACCGCTCTCCCGCACAAAACTGCATGCTTTACGAGCGTCGGGAAGGGCGAATAGCCGAAGACCTGCCCGACCGATCTAAAGAACTTCATACGAACACCACCAGTATCGTATATATGCCTATAGATAGCAACATAGAGATCGGAAGCGTTAGGATCCATGAGAATATAATTCTTTGGATCACTCTCAAGTTTACACCCGCCAACCCACCAGCGAGCCCCACACCGATAACGCTACCGACTAGCGTGTGTGTGGTAGAGATGGGTAATCCCAAAGCTGAGGCGACAAGTACAGTCGTAGCAGTTGCAAATTCGGCTGAGAAACCCCTTGTATACGTCAGCTGCGTTATCCTCTCACCAACCATTTTTATAACTTTGTATCCCCATGTGGCGACGCCAAAAGCAATTCCGAGACCGCCGAAAGCCAGTATCTCTGTAGGGATTTCATAGTAAGCTCCAACTTTATGTCCAAAAATGAGGGCCAGTGGTGCAACTGCATTCGCAACATCATTGCTTCCATGGGCAAAGGCAACGTAGGAGGCGGTGAAAACTTGTAGGTACCTGAAGGCCCTTTCAACTCTTTCGTAGTGAAATTTTCTGAAGAGGATGAGCCTTATCAGGGAGAATATAGAGAAAGCTAAAATGGCACCAGTAATTGGAGATACAAGCCAGCTGAGCATGATTTTAATTAGCTCATCCCATTTTATCGCGTTCAGGCTTAAGTGGCCCTGCGAAACGGCGGCAATCCCAAATCCGAGCATCGCTCCAACGATTGAGTGAGTTGTGGAGATGGGCAGATGAAGATAGGTTGCAATCGTGATCCAGAGCCCTGCAGAAAGAAGGGCCGCAACCGCTCCACAAATGACTAGGTGTGGATCGAGGGACTCTATTGGGACTATGCCCTTGGCGAGGGTCTTAACAACGTTCTTGCCGAAGAAGGTTGCACCGAGAAATTCCAATACAGCTGCAATGATTATTATCTGCCTTAAATTTAGGGCCCGGCTACCGTAGGAGGTTGCCATTGAATTGGCAGCATCATTTGCACCTATATTCCAAGCCATATAAAAAGCAGAAATGACCGTGAGAATTATCAAAACTTCAATCATAACCCGAATTTTAGATATGCTTATTAAGCCTTTCGAGTTGCCATTTTCATGGACAGGTTCATAGGCTTCATGATTGAAAATTTCAGATCTCTAAGCTTTGATCGTACGACAATCAATGAAATGATCGAGTCTTTTGATAAATCCGGATCAATATTCGTTGTCGGTATAGGAAGAAGCGGACTTGTGGCGAGGTCGTTCGCAATGCGGCTCATGCATCTCGGTTACAGTACTTTTGTATTCGGAGAGACCATAACGCCCAGAATCGGGAAAGGGGATTTGCTTTTGGCAATCTCGGGTAGCGGTGAGACAGGATACGTTGTTGCGATCGCAAAGAAGGCTAAGGAGCTCGGGGCTAAAGTCATTGCTATAACCTCTTCACAGAATTCAACACTGGCAAGACTCTCAGATCTGACAGTACCGATAAAAAGCAAATTTGGAAAGGAAATTGCAAACATTGCTCCTTTGGGAACAGTTTTCGAGCTCACCTCAATGTTATTTTTTGACTCTTTAATTGCGGAAATAATGGAAAGAAAGAAATTAAGAGAAGAGGATCTTGCGAAGAGGCACTCGATCGAGAACGAGGTGATCGTATGATCGAGCTCATAAGGAAACTCAGCAATGCTCACGGTGTCAGCGGTTTTGAGGACGAGATTAGGGATATTATTAAAGCCGAACTTGAAGGTTATGCCGACGAGATAAAGATGGATTCGATGGGAAATCTAATAGCAACGAGGAATGGGAGCGAATTTGAGCTCATGCTCGCCGCGCATATGGACGAAATAGGCTTTGTTGTGAAGAAGATCGATGATAAGGGTTTCATCAGAATTGCGCCGATCGGGGGCTGGTTTTCCCAGATCGCACTAGCCCAGAGAGTTGTTTTGTATGGAAAACAGAAGGTTTATGGTGTCATAGGCTGCAAACCTCCGCATTTGATGAAGGAGGAAGAAAGAAAGAAGGCCATTGAGATAAGCGATATGTTCATCGATGTGGGGGCAAAGAGTAAGGAAGACGTAATTAGCTTGGGTATAGATGTCGGAACTCCAGTGGCCGTTGACAGGGAGGTGGCAGTTCTTGCGAACAGAAGAATTACGGGAAAGGCCTTTGACAACCGTGTCGGAGTTGCTGTGGCCATTGAGGCCTTTAGGAAGAGCAAGAGCGACGCAACGCTCTACTTCGTTGCTACAGTGCAGGAAGAAGTTGGTCTGAAAGGAGCAAAGACGTCTGCTTTTGCCTTGGATCCCGATGTTGCAATAGCGATTGATTCATGCGTTGCAGCGGACTTTCCTGGAAGCGAGAGTGCTCAGATGGACATCACTCTGGGTAAGGGAGCCGTTATAACTGTCATTGATGCATCCGGAAGGGGTCTCATTGTTTCTCAGCCCGTATTTAGGTGGCTTAAGGAAACCGCTGAGAAGTACAGGATCCCATATCAGCTCGAGGTTGCTGAAGGCGGCACCACCGATGCAACCGCAATAAATCTGACAAAGTCAGGAATCCCGGCAGGAGTCGTTAGCGTTCCAGCCAGGTACATTCACAGCCCTGTGGAAGTTGTAGACATGGGCGATGTCGAAAGCGCGGTTGAGCTTGTAGCGAGGGCGAGTGAGAATGCAAAGGACTACTTCAGGGTGAGGAAATGAAAATCTGGCTCATCGGTGCTTACGGAATAGTTTCAACCACAGCAATGGCGGGAGCCAAACTTATCGAGAATGGAGTCGTGGACAAGACTGGCCTCGTTACTGCTTTGCCTTTTTTTGAACCTCTCGAAGAATTTGTGCCTTTTAAATTTGATTTCGGCGGTCACGAAATTCGTCCGCTCCCCAATGCATTCGTCGCTTTGAGGGAGCACTGGGAAAAGAATAGACATTTCGACCACGAGCTACTGGACTACATTAGAGAGGACCTTTTAAAGATTGTTGCAAGGAAAGGAACGGCTCTGAACTGCGGAAGCGGTATTAGGGGTCTTGGAAAGATTGAAACCCTCGAGGAAGAGGAATTGAGTCTGAGAGAGATTGTGAGCAGGATCTCTGGAGACATCAGGAAGTTTGCCGATAGGGATACCGTTGTTGTAAATGTGGCTTCGACCGAGCCAGTTCCGAAGTTCAGCGATAAATTCCACACAACCATCGAGGGCTTTGAGCAGATGATAGACGACGACAGAAAGGAATTTGCGACCGCAAGCATGCTATATGCCTATTCAGCCATAAATCTCGGATTGCCTTATGCAAACTTTACTCCAAGCGTCGGGTCGTCGATTCCAGCATTAAAAAAGCTTGCGGAAGAGAAAAACGTTCCGCATGCGGGCAATGACGGAAAAACGGGAGAGACGCTCGTT
>QNUZ01000070.1 GCA_004347865.1 Archaeoglobi archaeon
GAGGTTGAGAGGATTATTGAAGAAATAAAGCGGGTCGCCGAATTGAGGTTCTCAATCATGCTAGAGCCGGATGACGAAGAAGAGGAGATACCCCACCCCTGGCTCTCCATCGCGCTCCACGCCCAAGACCCCCTCTTCTGGGAATACAAGGATCTCATCCTCAGCGATTCTGACGTGTATGATATTAAGGAGAAGGTGGCGGAGAAATACGGCTGGAAGCGCTGGCAGCCCGCAAATGAGGATGAAGCCATGCTCTACGCCTGCATGCACTATTACGACTGCCTATCCGGTGTCAACCCTTTGAGTGGAGTTTTCGTGAAGGATGGGAAGTACGTGCTGTTCTATGAAAAATTCTGCATGCTCGAAAACCTGCATGCCCTGATTTTTGACGAGAAGGATTTCAAGGAACTGCTTGAAGATCAGAGAAAATATCTGGAAGAGGATATCAGGAAGGGAAGGGCAGAATACCTTGCCTGTGTGAGCTGTGCAATTCTCAAACGCTGAGCTAGCGTCCCAGCTCATTCCAACATCTCCGAAGTTTATTCTATTTTTTGCTTTTAAACTTGTGTTCAAACGATTGCATAAATTTTTTTAAAAGATGTTAGGAATAAGAATATGACATCCCCAATTTGGGTTACTGACAGGATTAAAAAAGACCTAGAGACTCTGGCGAAAAAGGAGGGCGTGACGCTCGAAGGTTTGACCTGCATCCTGCTGAGACTCTCGCTGAGCGACAGAGGTTTTGTGGAAATGGTGTTAAATCTTATAAAAAGCGGCGATCTCAACTGTGGGGCTACAGAGCTTGAAAAGAGGGGATGGTGATTAGATAGTTGGACTGTAGCAACAATAAGTTTAAGGCGATGCAAATGGCTTCGACGGCTGGAGGTTTTCTGCTTGGTTTTGGCCTTTGCCTCCTGATATTCAGCCTCTTTTTGAGCGTTGTTGTTGAAGAGGCTTACAGAGAGTATAGGAGTGACATAGAAATGCTTTACTCTGTTACCCATTCAAGCGAGTACAGCTCAACGCTCATCGCCCTTGAAACTGCCAGCTCCTATGCTATGAAAATAAGAGATGCCCTCTGCCATCCGGCAATCTCCTGGATGGGGCTCTGTCATATTGGAGAAACGCTCGAAAGCTCGATAACCGGTGCTGCAGACAAGATGAGAGAGACCCAGGCATTAAGTGAAAGGCTACACGCAGCAACAGCTGCTCTCCCAGCTGTTGAGAGTATTCTGTGGGCAACTTCTATGGCGGGATTGGTGATGATAGCAATAGGCGTCGCATTAATAATCAGGGCCAAAAGAACTCCCAAGCCCCCTCCTTGAAGGTTCGCACAGATTTTTTGGTGGTGATATTTCATTCTTAGGTTTGAAGTTCAAACTTCGAACGTCAACAGAGCAGACTCCCTTCCGTGAAATGAGAGTTGAAAGTTGAGGCTTTCAGTCGTGGTTTAAACAAATTTTTAAAGTATCAGGAGTGTTACCTAGTATCAGGAGCATGCTATTTTAAGTTTGAAGTATGAAGTTTGATGTTAGAACTTCGAATATCGAAATGAAAAACAGAAACTCCTCTTCTGTGAAATAAGTTTTCAATTTAATCCGACCTCTTTCCA
>QNUZ01000071.1 GCA_004347865.1 Archaeoglobi archaeon
AAGCTCGTGAGGCTCAAGAGCTGAGAATTCTTCTGGGTGAAGCAATTTTGCCACATACGCTGTTTCCGCTATCAGACCGAAGGTGCTGTGCAGCATTTCCATGCAAACTGCATAAACCCGACCTTTCTTTCCGGCCGCGGTCTGATTAATTTCGGGCCTAGCAATTAGCCGGTCGTAAAATTCAGCCAGCTTTGAAGTGTTCTCAGCGCTGCAGGGTTTGGATACAGATGGAGAAACGGATTTTATGAAGACTTCTGGATTCTTAGAGATTATCTTTTCGGCATCAACCTTTGGATATCCACTTTCATTTCCAAAAACGTTTTCCCCACCTGCGATCTGGATTATCTCGTTCCATCCCGTTCCACCTCCTGCAGCAGAGTAGTCGCTGTAGCTCTCCCAGTAAACCTTCACCTTCTTTAGCCCTTCAGTTCTGCTTTTTATGAGGTCGAGCTGCGATTTCCAGTATTCTGCGATTTCCTTGGCTCTTTCTTCCTTCCCCAGTATTTTTCCAAGGACCACAAATTCGTCGAATATCGTGTTGATCTTGTAAAAGTCGAGCCTTACAACCTTGATTCCAGTCCCTCTGAGCTTTTCTTCGAGCTTCTCTCTCTCGGGCCACTGAACGTATGTAATTACGATATCAGGATTAAGGCCTACTATTGCCTCGATGTTTGGATCGCTCCACTTGCCAACGTCCACCACATTTGGTGAGAATGGTTTTTGTAGTGCGTTGGTTCCAAGCCCGACAATTCTTTCCTTTTCTCCAAGGATTATCACTGCCTCCAAACAATCAGTGCTCAGACAGACTATGCGTTCGGCTTTTTCGATTTCCACCGCTCTTCCGGCTGAGTCGATTATCGTCAAAGCAAAAGCGGAATCAATAAGAAACGTTAAGAGCAGGATTGGGACCACAACTTTAATATTAACTTTTCGCATGAAAGTTATTATTTCAAAATACTTAAAAACTTTTCGAAAATACTAAAAGCATAAAGTTTTTAAAAAAGATGTCACCAAGAAATAACGGTGGTCAAAATGGTAGCAAAAAGTTTTAAAGGAAACGAGATGGGTTTGAGCGCAATCGTGGGAGTCGTACTGGTTCTTGCAGTAACAGTGATTGCTGGTCTGGGCCTCTACCTGTGGTGGAATTCTATGCAGACAACGACTCAGTCCACAATAGGTGAACAGACCAGAGCACAGGTTAGACAAATGGCTACAGAGCACGCAACGATGATCGTTACGATCCCAACTAGCTCCAAAGGCTACGACAAGAAATACGACTTCGAATTCACCTCGGGATGGTTCGACTGGGACAACGATAAATACATCTACGTTACACCCGCAAGGTACATCGGAAGCGACGCTCCATGCCAATATTGCTACAGGGACGAGCGATTCATTATGGAAATACCCGTGATAATAAAGAATCCGAACTCCTTCGATCTCACTAACGTAAAGCTTGTCGTTGACACCGAAAACCAGCTTTTCTATGTTCTCCACTTCAAGAAGTCGGACGGGAAGTACCAGCTCCTTTACGGCAACGGAACAGAATTTAAGGGCATTCTTGGTAAATACTACAATGCTGAAGGTGCTGGAGGTGGAGGAGATTATTACA
>QNUZ01000072.1 GCA_004347865.1 Archaeoglobi archaeon
CTTTTTCTGCCGCACCTCTTGCACTGGTTTGCTCCCCGCCCAAATTTCTTTGTTCTTGTCTTTGTCATTCCACCACCACCCCCAAACTCTCAAGCCACCTAATGGTCTCATCCTTCGTTATTCTGTGCGCGCTACCAACTTTGCTGTTCCTTCTCCTCCTCTCCGCAATTCTATAACCTCTTCTCTTCAACGAGACGCAAACATCCATTCCAAAAACACCGATCTCAGGATCATAATCAACCCCGGGAAGATCAATATGCTCAGCGATCCCAAATGAGAAATTGCCAGCATTTATAGATCTACGGCTTAGCCTCATTTCCTTTACCTGAAGGGCCCTTTTCAGGAATTCCATTGCCTTATCCCCTCTCAGAGTTACCTTCAATCCGATTGTTTCCTTCTTCCTTATACCGAAATTCTTTATCGTCTTTTTTGCAATAGTTCTTGCGGGTTTCTGAGATACAAGACTGGAAAGCATTTTTTCAGCTCTCTGCAATCTTTCTCCGCTTTCCCCTATTCCAAGATTTATCACGACCTTCTCGAGGAGTATTTCCCTCATTGGGTTCTCTTTTGCCACCTCCATCATATCTACACCCCTAAATCGATCAAGGGTTTGTCGCTTCCTTTCTTTCCGACAACAAATACGTAATTCTCCGTGGTGGTTATTTCACCCTGAGGGGTTTCAACCGTAACCAGGTTCGATCCCGAACCTTTTACAACCTTGTAGCTCTTCACCCTTCCAATTTCGCCGGCATGGGTTCCACCAACGATCATTATCAGCACGCCTTCTTCGAACTTGAGATGATCCAAGATCTTTTTTTCTGGAATCTTCATCAGAATGCTGTCCTTTGTCTTGTATTCATTCGTTCCCAGAATGTTTGTTCCATCAAACAGATTAAGCTGAACCCTTCCACCTTTCAGTATTGTTTTATTTGTGATCTTGAACAGCTTCTTGTCATCATCCTCGATTTCCCTAACGACTAATCTTCCCCTCTCATCAAAAAGGACTCTGTAGCTTTTATCGAGCTTCGGAATGCTTATGACATCAAAAAGCCCTACCGGGAATTTGTAGTCCCTCCTGACCACTCCATCCACAAGAACCTCGCCGGCCGAGATTATCTTTCTGGCCTCTCTAGCCGTATCGGCTATCTGGAGTAGGTCTCGCAGTACTAATGCAAGTGGAATTGCCGACTTGTCATGGGGCCCAGGTGACGGCTTTATTACCCACTTTCCGATTTTTCTCGGAATTTTGTACGTCTTTGGCGCCGAAAGCCTCTTCTGATGCATATCCTCACCTCTCGAGTGTCTTCTTCCTCACGTCATCAACCTCCCCAAAGCTGAGGATCATCACATTCGAGGGATGGACAGGGACCGCGACTTCAGTTCCGTTTACCTTCGTGGTTGTGACGCCTTCAATCGTTATCCTGCAGTTTTTCATGTCCACTTCAAGCACTTTACCTTCGTGACCAGCAAATTCTCCTCGCATAACCCTCACTTTGTCTCCCTTGCGTACTCTTGCAGATCTCTTGCCATATTTCTTTCTCAGATCCTCTGAAAGAGTTGCGTGAAGGAGCCTGTGTTTTTCATGAAGCTTCGAGGTTCGGTATAGCCATCTTCTTTGCTTTCTCGGCTGCATAACCATCACACTATTGTTGTAGCAATTGTTGCGATCTTTGAAAACCTTTCCGCTGCTTCTCTAGCTACCGGCCCTCTTATCTCCGTGCCCTTAGGCTCTCCTTCCTCATTGACGAGGACGGCTGCATTGTCCTCGAACTTTATCCTCTCCCCGTTTGGCCTCCTGAATTCTTTTCTTTGCCTTATGATAACCGCGTAGTGTACTTGCTTCCTTATCTCGGGCAATCCTTTTTTAACACTCACCACGACCATGTCTCCCACACCTGCTGCGGGATACCTTCTTCTGACACCCTTGTAGCCGATGACTGAAATTATCTGTACTTCCCTCGCACCGCTGTTGTCCGCACATACGAGCATGGCTCCGGTAGGCAAAGCTCTCGGGATTTTTGCCTTCAGGGCCTTCATTTGATCACCTCTATTATAACAAAACTTTTTGTCTTGCTTATTGGCCTGCATTCAGCAATTCTAACAGTATCTCCGGGCTTGGCCCTTATGCATTCAGGATTATGAGCGTGAAGCCGGGATCGCTTTCTCATATACCTCTCGTACTTTGGAACATATTTTATTAGCTCTCTCTCGATAACCGCAGTCTTTCCGTAAACTTTCAGAACTTTCCCGCTCAAAATTTGACCTCTAATCGACAAAGTACCGTGGAAAGGACACCTTTCGTCATTACATGTTCCTTCCGGTGGTTTTACCTCTATTCCGATATTTCTCATACCAATACCCCCTTCGATCTCTTAATCAGCATCAAACCCCTCATTATCCTATCTTCAGGCCTAAAGGCCGTTAAATCTCCGCTAACTCTCACGGTTACATCACCATATTTGAGCCTGAAGCTTCTACCCTTTTTTGCAACGACTTTTAAACCTTTTTCAGTCATGATTCTAAACGTCTTTTCAGTCTCATCGACGATTTCGCCTTTAATACCTATCTCGAACTTGTTCGGACTGTCGGCTACTTCAACCTCCAGACCAATCCAGTCCCTAGCTATCAGCTCTGCAATCTTCACTTTCCGCATAGCATCTTTAACCTCGCAATGTCTCTTCTTATCTGCCTAATCCTTCCAGGATTCTTTATTGCCCCTCCACTTCTTACCAGGGTTCTAAGCTTCAGAAGCTCGATCTCCAGTTCCTTCAGCTTTTTCTCCATCTCCTCCCTGCTCATTTCCCTTATTTCCCTCATTTTCATTTGCAACACCCCTTATCTCAAACTCATCTGGAAGTTTAGCATCAGGTGGGATTATTCGAACGGTAACGCCAAGCACCCCTAATTTTTTAACAGCAATATCGAATCCCTTTCTTACAACAGTATAAGCGGGATCGCCAGTATGTACAATCGTACCGGCAAGGAATTTTTCCTTCCTAGCTCTTTCACTTACAAGCTTTCCGCTTATTTCGATCTCGCACCCTTTTGCTCCAGCCTCCATGATCCTGTAAAGAAATCTGTATCCTGCCCTGCGGAAGTACCAGCCCCTTTCGAGAGCCCTTGCCAGAAGGGAGGCCATCAGCTGAGCGTTAAACTCTGGCTTTTCGACCTCGTCTACGCTGACCTGCGGATTCTCAAGCCCAAACTCCTTCAGCTTCTCGGTGATGGTCTTTATTCTTCTTCCACCCTTTCCAATGACTATTCCCGGCCGCTCAACGAAAAGAGTTACCTGAGTCCCGAGAGGAGTCCTAAGAATGTCAATCCCGCCAAAACCGGCGCTCTTTACCTCCTCCTTGATCCATTCTTTCACCATCATCTTCTTGACCTTGTCCTGAACGAATTTTCTCTCTATTGCCATCATCTCACCTCTGCAACGAATTCCACAGTCGTAAGCTGCTTTATCTTTGGCACAGCCCTTCCAAATGCTCTAGGAGTGTATCTCTTAATCGCTCTGCCCTTCTTAGCCTGAGCGTGCACTATTACCAGCTCTTCAGGTTTCAGACCCTTGTATTCCGCATTTGCCTTCAAGTTCTTCAGAACCTTCAGAATCTCATTCGCCGCCTTCTGCGGATATCTGCCAGCATACCAGCCAGGAATATTCTTGTGGGCAACTTTCTTCTTGTGCTTCCTAAAAGGAACGGGAACTTTTAGCTGTATAACGCCTTCCAGAAAGCTCATTGCCTGAGGGACCCTCTTCCCCTTAAGAGCTCTGCAGATCTCCATTGCATGCTTGAAACTCATCGGAATCTCATAGCCCATTGCCCTTACGGCCTTTGTCTCATCCTGCGGCTTGTAGGAATACGCGATTCTCGCCATAGGCATCACTTCAGCGGTACGAATTTACTGCTCCTTGTAGCCCCGACTCCTGGACCGCTGTGCTTCTCGAATCTCCTTGTCTGCGCGAACTCTCCAAGTCGATGGCCCAGCATCTCTGGTTTTATCTCGACCCTGACGAACTCCTTGCCATTGTGCACAAAAACGACCTTTCCGACCATTTCGGGTATTATCAGCATGTCCCTGCAGTGTGTTCTCGCAGAACCCTTCTTTCTCAGCTTCCTGAGAAGAATCTCTTCCTGCTCGGTAAGACCTCTTTTCAGCTTTCTTCTTTCTCTCGACGGTAGCAGCTTCATGAAGTCCTCCAAGGACATCTTCTGGATTTCCTCAAAGGTATAACCGCGAAATGCAAACTCCTTAGCTCTTGTTATCTTGCTCTTCAGGGCCATGCAATCACCTCCTCACACCAGTTCTCCTCGCAGCTATGCTTCCAACCTTCCTTCCGGGTGGAGCGTTTCTGCTGACGGTCTTCGGTCTCCCTACATGCTGGTGCTTTCCACCGCCGAAGGGATGGTAGACGGCACACATAGCTACACCGCGAACTCTCGGCCACTTTGCGGCCTTGCTCTTCATCTTGTGATATTTCTTCCCCGCCTTGACGAAGGGCTTATCCACCCTGCCTCCACCTGCTACAACGCCAATAGTTGCCTTGCACATTGGATGGAACCACTTAAGCTTTCCAGAAGGCATCTGAACAAGAACCTTGTCCTCCTCTCTCGATAAAACCAATGCAAAAGTTCCGCTCGCTCTTACGAATCTTCCCATATCCCCTGGCTTTGCCTCTATATTACATATCGGCGTACCCTCAGGAATGTTCTTCAGATAAGTTGAATTTCCAGGGGCTATCTCCACCGAATCGCCTGCATATATCCAGTCACCAGCACCTATTCCCTCCACTGCCAGGACGTATCTCTCATTTCCGTCCGGCATCCTTACTAGCGCAATTGGTCCATTCCTTATGGGATCGTGCACAATGTCGACGACTCTTGCAGCTACTGCTTTATCTCTGAACGGGAGATGTCTTATTTGTGCCTTGTACTTGTGCGAAGGTGCCGTGTAGGTCGGAGTTCCTTTCCCTCGGTTTTGTGAGATTATGCGCTTACCCATACGCCCACCTCAGAACACCCCTAACTTTGAAAGTATTTCTTCAGCGGAGTAGTCAGGTTTCAGCTTTATGTAGGCCTTCTTTTCTCCCTTTGGAGTTATAAGCGTTCTCACTTTTTCTACCTCAACATCAAAAAGCTCCTCGATCTCCTTCTTTATATCCTCCTTTCTTGCCTTCAGGTTTACTATTGCGGTAAGTACATTCTTTTCAAGCTCTGCAGTTGTCTTTTCAGTAACCAGGAAGCACCTTATCAGCATAATCTCTCACCCAGAGCTTTTATTGCGGACTTTGTCCAGACCACAAGTCTTCCCGCATGACAACCAGGGGCGAGCTGCTCAACATTGAGATCCTTCGCCAAGACAACATCCACACCCGGAAGGCTTCTTGCAGATCTCACAATACCCCTGTCCTGGGCCACGACGATCAAAACACTCTTCTTTCCAACATATCTCCTTCCACGCATCTTTCCAACTCCTGATCTCTGCCTCCTTCTCTCTTTTGCCCTCTCAACATCACCGTAAACTCCAATTGCCTTCAAAACCGCGACGACGTCTTTTGTTTTATTCAGGGACTCCAGATCGTCTACAACGATCTTTGGTAGCTTACCTTCGAATACGTGATTTCTCGCTCTTACTAGGCTTTCGACAGCAGTAGCGGAAATTGCGGAAAGAAGTGCTTTTCTCATCTCCTTCTTGTTGATCTTCTCCTCCCACTTTTTCTGAACCTTCGGAGGATGAGCCTCTCTGCCACCCACAGCCTGCGGAACCACTACAGATCTCAGACCAAGTTTCCACCTCGGAACTCTTGCGTATCCGTGCCCTGGACCCCAGTTTTCCCAAGCATAGTTTACACCACTAAGTGGATTTGGTCCATAAGGCTGTCTGCGGTGAGATTGAATCGAAAGGACGGCCTTCTTTATTATGTCCGGTCTGAATTCCTCCTCAAATATCGAGGGCAACTCGATTTCCTCCACAACTTCTCCTTTCAGGTTAAGAACTTCGGCCCTCATATCACTTCCCCTGTTTAGAGCTTGTGCTAACATAAACCAGATTTATACCTGCAAACTCTGCTTTGGGCGGTCTTATCGCGTCCCTGATCCTTACAAGTCTTTTAACAGTTCCCGGAACGGTCCCTGCGATTAAAACATAGCTATTTCTCACAACTCCGTAATGCGGAAATCCTCCCTTTGGTGTTATT
The DNA here is from genome assembly GCA_004347865.1 of Archaeoglobi archaeon. Taxonomy (GTDB): domain Archaea; phylum Halobacteriota; class Archaeoglobi; order Archaeoglobales; family Archaeoglobaceae; genus WYZ-LMO2. Next base: position 6,197 of record QNUZ01000072.1, read on the forward strand.
TCTTCACCGTTACTGCCGATCTTCAGGATCCTCTTGTTGAATTCCAGCCTCTGATGGAAGCCCATCTGACCGTACTGCGGAACCGTCCACCTTATGCGGTGGGGCATCCAAGGTCCAAGAGTACCGACCCTTCGACCCTTGCTGCTTCTGGCGTGCTTTGCGTTCATCGTTATCACTCCCCATCTCTTTACGACGCCCTCAAAACCCTTTCCTTTGGTTATTGCACTTACATCAACTATGCTACCCTCCTTGAAAACCTCGGAAACCGAAACTTCCTTGCCCAGCTTGGATATCGCATACTCCAGAGCCTCCTTGAAGCTGCCACCGACCTTTTGCTCCATCAGATCCGGTACCTTCTTTGGCACTCCCGTAATCAGATAGGGCTGAGTATAGGTCAGTACCCTGACCTCATCGCCTTCGATTTCCTTCAGCTCATCGACGTTAGTGGGGTTCTTTGGTATCTTAACTCTGCGATCGAGAAACTGATCCAAACCACTTGCCCAGACTTCCTTCTGAATCTTCATGCCATAAGGTGTTTCCTTGTAAATTCTTATTCCCGCTACTTTCATCGGTGGAGTTTCGATAACAGTAACAGGGATTACTATCTCTTCTCCGTATGTTACAGAGTTCTTCCTGTCATCTACCATTACAACGTGTGTCATCCCGGCTTTGTATCCAGCGAATCCCTGTAGTCTGACTTCACCACACTCCGGCCAGCTTCTTATCCTGGGTACAATCCTCTTGGCCCTTTTTCTTGGAGAATAAGCCAAAGAACCACGCTTTGGTCTATGTTCCTTCATTCCAAACCACCCCTAAATGAGAGGAAATTGACAATTGCGAGAGTGCAGAGTACTGCCTCCTCCAGACGCACAGTCCTTACCCCCTGCATGGGGATCGTGTTCCAGGTTTCAACACTCATCTCTATTCCCATCCTCTTCATTATTTCAGGGACACCCTCCTTCGGGTTTCCGAAGACGAAGGTGCCCTTTCTCACCTCTTCAGGTCTCGGAACCTTCCCCTTTCGGGAGGTCACGATCGCATCCTTCCTTCTCAGGACCTCCTCAAGCTCCGCTTTCCTTACCTTATACCCCCAGTATTCCTCAGGCTTCGCCTTCTCGACGAGCAACGGGGTCTTCGAAACGACCCTGACGGTCACGCGTGCACCCCTCGGATCTTCGCACTTGAGAGGTGCAAGGGCTCCAACACCAATGTCCACCCAACGCGTACCGTCAGGAGCCACCCTTTTTACGACCCCTTCCCTCAACTCACCGATTTTTAAATGTTTCGACTTGTGGGATGGAATCGCTAGCGGGGGTATAACTCCGACAAATTTTAGATTCTCACTCAACGGAATGAGCTCTTTTCTTAGATATTGTGGGGTTTCCAGGTATTCAAAGACCTCCTTTATCAGGTCCGTTTCGTCAAGAACCGGATCACGATAGATCACGACTTCTTCAACCCTGAAAATCGCAAGAGCCCTTGCGATTATTCCCAGCTTGTAGATCTTTATTTTTTCGTTAGTCTCATTGATTAGGGCTGAGGAGGGGATGGCTACCGAGAGCTTTTCCATACACTCGGATAGACTCCACGATCCATTATTACCCTCTCGACGTCTACAACGAAGCCTTTTTTGAGCTCTGCCATATCTTCAGCGGACATCAATGCTTTTCCGAGAGCAACGAGTTCTCCCTTAGCCGTGAAGATTGCAACGAAATCCCCCTCCTTAATACTTTTTTCTATGTATGCTACACCTTTAATCGAAAGGTTCGCTCCGTGGCAAATCGCATCTACTGCCGTGTCCTTTATGACTATCTTTGGTAGATGGGCCACGGCGGCTTCCATAGGCCTTATAATCTCCCTCAGGTATTTCTCCTCCCCTTCCTCCTTCCAGAACACATATGCATCCAGAAGATCATGCAGAGTGTAACATTCTTCTTCGCTAAAATTACCAGTCTTTGTTCTTCTAAGCTCCTGCATATGCGCTCCTACACCAAGGACTTCGCCCATGTCCTTGCAGAGCTTTCTTATATATGTGCCAGACTCCGTGGAGACCTTGAATAGAATATCTCTCCCCGAGATCTCAAGAACCTCCATACTGTAGATTTCCCTGACCCTCAGCTGCTTTTTTACCGCAGATTTCAGGGGCGGTTTCTGAAAGATCTTTCCGGTGAACATTCTGAGGACTTCCCTAATCTTTTCTTCCTTCACGTCTCCATGAAGCCGCATAAGACAGACGTACTCCTTTCCCGATTCCTGTAGGAACTTTACAAGCTTCGTGGCAGTCTCTATGAAAACTGGCAGAACTCCTGTTACTCTGGGATCCAGAGTCCCGGCATGTCCTGTTTTTTCAACACCAAGGATCTTTCTAACCCATACAACAACTTCATGACTTGTTGGGCCCATTGGTTTGTCGATGCAGACGAAACCCTTCCTTATATGATCCTCAATTTTTCTCTTAGAAGGGTGGCAGCCATATCTTTCATCGGGTTCGACTTCCTCGATCACAATGAACCTATCGGGTTTCACAAGAAGGAGAAGCTCCATCCAGATTTAAAAGCTTGATGAGTGGATTAAAAAATGCCTTCAAGACATTCAGCTTTAAAAACTGGTCCGTCTTTGCACACTCTAAGCCCATTCTTCAGCACACAGGATCCGCACACACCAATCCCGCACCTCATAAACCTTTCAAGGGAAAATTCAGCCTTATTCAGACAATTTTTGGTCTCAAGCAACCTGTAAACTTCTCTCATCATTTCCTCCTTTCCGCAACAGTAAATTTTGCTGTACTTCTCAAAATTTCTGCCCTTAAGCACATCTAAAACTGTTCCCCTAATCCCAAAACTACCGTCCTCGGTTGCAAATGTAGCATTTTCAAATTCATTTTTCCATATAATCTCTTCAGAGCTCTTTGCGCCGTAAACGAGTTCCACCTCATATCCTAGGCTTTTGAGAAAATCGTAAAGGTATTTCAGAGGAGCTATTCCTATACCCCCTGCCACTAAGAGGGCACGATCAGAGATCGTGAACGGTTCCCCAAAAGCCCCCCTCAGGCCGACGAACTCAAAATTTCCCTCCACAAGTGCCCTAGTTGTATCCCCAACCGCCTTAACTGTTACTGAATTGGGAGAAGAGAGACTGAGGGGTATCTCCTCATAACCAGAAAGGTTCAGCATGACAAACTGTCCCGGATAGGACGGAATTTTTTTATTGAAATAGAGTGTAACTATTTTTTTGGAGTGCCTGACCAAACCCTGAATTTTTACAGTAAACATGATCCGACCCAGTGGAATTTCTGGAATGAACTACCCCGCCTTTAAAGGCGAGGTTTCCAGCGTTTAGCTGGGGCTTCGCGCCCTTCCCCTCATCTGCCGGTTCTAAAGCCAAGCTCTCCCATCCCGCAGAGCTCATTACCCTGCGGGCTATGTTTATGCATGCGTTTAAATCCCTATTGTAGATCGGCCCGCATTTCGGGCATCTGAACTCCCTTCCATTGACTTGGGCAGCATGCCCGCATCTATGGTAGAATTGGGAGAGTACTATTTAAGCTTTCCCCATTCATCCCAGAGCTAAAGCTCTGGGTTTTCTGGGCACCCATTTTTATAAAGGGTTTAAAAAGCTTTTCGTAATCTTAATCGCGATTTAGCAAAGTTTTCGGTTGAAAGGGCTTCGGAGTCCCAAAAAGTTTCCGTTTTGACATCTCGCTGACCCAAGCCTCGCCCTTCAGGGCGGGGTAAAGAGGAGTTGAAGAAGTTGAAAGTCCAGGTTAGAGGTGATTTACAATGAGGCCAGGAGGAGCTGGTATGCCCACATTCCAGTAGAGGTTGATAATATACCCGAGACCAAGGGTGATTTGAGAGCTTCCGTAGATTTGGGAATCGTTAATTTAGCAACTGTCTATGTTGAGGATGGCACATGGTAC
>QNUZ01000073.1 GCA_004347865.1 Archaeoglobi archaeon
AAGCTCCTCCTTACTCAAAATGTAATCTGCCAAATCCCTCGATTTCTCCAAGACCCTTGGATCCACTCCGTCAGTTTCAAGAACAAGGGTGTAGATCGTCTGACCTCCTACAAGTTCTTCGAGCTCGCTGAATTTCTGTATGGATGGCAGATTCTGGGGGATGTACTTGTTGTAGTTCGTCTCAAGCTTGATCATCGGCGAAACGTAGAGGCCGACAGCGGAGATCACAAGGGCAACAACGAGTATTCCAAGAGGTCTGCTAGCTGTAAGCCCGGATACCATCTCGAGTGCCTGCTCAAGCCTTGCTTTTTTCTCTTCAGCCTTTTCCTCTTTCTTGACTTTTCCGCGTTCTTCAATTATCTTCAAAAGGGCTGGCAAGAAGGTAATGCTGAGGATGTACGCTATTGTTAGCCCAAGGGAAGCGATGATTCCAAACCAGGACATCGCGGGAATGCCCACTGAAAGCATTGACATGAAACCAACAATTGTTGTGAGCAGCGAAAGCAGCAGGGCTCTTCCTGTCCTTTCAACGGCGAGCTCTAAGGCAACGTCAACGCCGTGTTTTCTGATTTCTTCCTCAAACCTGTTCTGAATCTGAACACCGTATTCAATCGCCAGGCCGACAAGCATTGGCAAAGCTCCGTTTGTGTGCTCAGAAAGCGGTATGCCGAGAAGGGGCATCATTCCGTAGATTATGATCACACTCGAAACGGAAATGACCAGAGGCAGGAAAGCCGTCCACTTGCGCCTTGTGACACCGCTGAAGGTCACAAAAAGGAAGAGAACCATCAAAAAAACCGAAGCCATCATCGTAACGCCAAGACTCTTAAGGATCTCTCCCTTTATCTGATATCCCAGAACGGGAGAACCTGTTATTTCAACCTTGTAGCCCGCAGGAACTTCAATGTTCTCTAAGCTTTTCTCTATGTTCTTGGCAACCTCCTCCTGCCTTGCAGAATCCATGGGTTTAAGCTGAACCATCACCATTGCAAGCGTTCTCTTCGGTACAAGATCGGAAAAGTACTTCTCGGTTACATCCTTCAAAAATTTCTCGTCAGTAGGAAGGAATCCGAATTGCTCCCTGATTATCGAAGCTGGCGAAGTTACGCTCTCAACACCTTCAATCTTCTTAAGCTCGTCACCAAGAGTGAGCATGAAATTGTATGCCTCATAGTTAACGACATCGTCGCCCTTGATGAAAATGAATACCGCCCCGGTTGCGCGTGCAAAGTTCTTTTCGTAGAGCTTGTACTGCTGGTAAACCTTGTTGTCCTTGCTGAAGAAGTTCTCGGTTCCCGAAGACATTTTTACGTTCATTGCGGAGTAGGCGGAGAGAAGTATGATCGCAATTACAAAAATAAATACGAGTCCAGGTCTCTCCGAGACTATTCGGGGAAGCTTCATCTTCTTCTTCTCAGGTAATAAACTGCTCCTGCAATTATCAGGATTGCAATTACGGCGTAGAGCGTGTAACTAACCTCATAGGATTTCACGTTTATTACTGCCTTTGCTGGAGCGCTTATCACCCAGTCTCCGTTCTCGGCCTTGTACTTTACCTCGAGGTTAAGGGCGTAAAG
>QNUZ01000074.1 GCA_004347865.1 Archaeoglobi archaeon
AAAGAACGGGTTAAAAGGAAAGAACGGCATTAACGGATTCAGGAATGGAAACGGATTAAGCAAGAATGGGGCCAGGAACAGAAAGAAATGAGTTTCACAGCTGAAAGCTCCGGCCCTTCAGGGCGGGAAGTCATTTTAGCCCCGCCTTCAGCTTCTCCTTCACCTCTTCGACGTCAACTGCTGTGTCCACGCATCCGGCCTTAAGCAACTGTACGGCCTGGACCTTGAATCCCAGGGGGTAGAGCTTCTCAATCGCTTCGCATAGTTCCGAGAGGCATGCAACTCCAAGGGCTGCCCTTACATCTTTGTTCTCCTTGAGGATCCTGTAAACCATGCTTCCGCCGGGGACGACATAGACGTGCTCGTATCCGAGGTTTTTCGCGTACTCGGTTATCTCTGGCACGGGGCAGTTCCCGCAGTTCTTGCAGACATAGCCCTTTTCGGTGAGCTCAGCCTTGCACAGCTTCGAGTTCCTTATGCACTGGGGGAGAAAAACGGCTCTTTTCTTTGCTGGAGTTTTCTCCCAGCCACTTCTGCAGGCCGTGTCAACGGTTGCAACGTACAGCTGGTCGACAAGGTTTTTTTCGATGCCGAGAAGGTCGAGGATTCCCTTAAGGGCGTTTCTCGTGCTTATGTCCGCCCCCTTGCTGAGTATCTTTGCTATAAGCTCCTCCATGTTTATTCGTTTTGTTCGGGCATATATAAGTTTCTGGGCCGCTGCCTCAACTCTGAAGGGTGCCTTGCTGAAAAAGTTGCTTGGCTCCTGCGGAACTTCAGCGGGCCCGCCGGGAATTGAACCCGGGTCGAGGGCTCCGGAGGCCCTCAGGATTTCCTCTACCCCACGGGCCCGTTTGTCATAAAATTTTTTGAGGCTTTAAAAGCTTAACCCCGAAATGCATTCTGGAAAAAGATGCTCCGGCCGGGATTTGAACCCGGGGCTCAGGCTCGAAAGGCCTGGATGTTTGACCGGGCTACACCACCGGAGCTTTAAAGGCTGACACCGAGAGACTTAAATCTCTTTCGACTCCGAATTTCTCCATTTTGAACTTTTAAATTTTTCGGAGAAATCTTTAAATCTCGTGGGCAGACTTGTTTCATGGCCAAGAAGAAGGAGAAGAAGGAAGAGAAGAAGGAGGAAAAGAAGGAGGAGAAAAAGTGAGATTTTGATGGCTTTTTGTTTTTATAATGGTTTTTTGTTTTGACTTTTTGTTCTCGTCGAAAAGATTTAAATATTAGGGATTACTTCCATTATGGCAAAGTGCGGTTCTGGAAAGAAGGCCAAGAAGGACAAGCAGGCAGAGGCGGGGAAGGGTGCAGAGGGGGAGAAAAAGTAAATATGCTCTTTTATATTTTTCTTTTATTTTTAGTTCTGCTGCTCACGCTCGGTGGAAATTTTTTACCATATTCATGTGGAATCGAAAAACTTATATACTCTAATAATAACAATAATAATGAAAAGGGGGTGAGAGGATGGTAAACGAGAAGGGTGTCTCGCCTGTAATAGGCGTGATACTGATGGTGGCAATAACAGTGATTCTGGCAGCGGTGATAGCGAGCTTCGTCTTTGGCATG
>QNUZ01000075.1 GCA_004347865.1 Archaeoglobi archaeon
AAGCTAGAAGGGCGATGAGAAGAAATGCGGAAAGAATTCTTTCAATTTTCATCTCAGCACCTCCAAGGCTTTCCTGACAACGATGCCGATGAAGGCTATCAGAAACAGGTAAACCAAGCTCTTGAGAACAACCTTCGCCTCTCTCGGAATGAAAAATCCAGCGAGCTGCAATGAGGCTGCAAAGCAAATGAGAAGGAGAACAGCGAATAGTTCCGTTGATTCAACGAGAACGAAGCATAGAACTGTGAATAAGGCAATCGATAATGCGACGATCTCTTCTACATCCATTTCTCTATTCCCCCAAGCTTTCTTGCCTTTATCTCTATTTTCTCCCCAGCCCTTAAGTCCTCAACGGCGAGCAGCTCTCCTGTAGCTTTTGCAATAGCGAGGAGAACCGAGCTGCAGATCGGGCACTGGATAAGCCTGCATTCAGAGCTGCAGAAGTCAACCCCGGCATTGCTTATCGAAATCCTTAGCTCATCCCCGTCGGCAATCTCAACCCCCTTCGCAAGCCCTAAAGCTCTTAGCACTGAGGAGCAGATCTCCGAAACTCCGGTTCCGTAGTTGCTCAAATCGAGCTCTGCGAACTCCTCGAACTTCCTCAATATCTCCCTTCCCGGGGCTTCGAGCAAGATTCCAGCTTCCCTCTCCCTTCCCGAAACGAAAGGGTCCCCCTTCTCAATCCTAGCAAGATCGAGCTCGAATTCGTCGCTAGAAGCGAGAAAAACTGCCCCGAACGGAAAATCCCTGAACGGCGGAATGTAGATAGCCTTTTTTATCTCCATGAAATCGGCAATCTCCTTCAGAAATTCGTGGTAGGGAAGGATCATGCTCTCCAATCCATTTCTCGAAAGGGAAAAGGCTATGAGAACGGTTCCTATCACAGCAGAGCCTATTCCCGCGTTTATTAAATGCTGGTTCGCATTCATGGCTGCGAAAAAGCACAAAGAGATTCCGAGAATGATCAGGGAAACCCCCGAAAGCATCTTCGGATTCACAGAACCGCAAGGTTTTAATCGCATAATAAACCTTTCTCCGTGCGAAGGCTTATTGCAATAATTGCGCTCATCGCGCTCATCTGCCAGGCTGAAGCCAGGCATGAGAGATTTTCAGCTGCCGAGCAGAGCGATGAGTGGATACACGAATTCTTCAGCATTTTCCTGAAGGAATTCGAGACCTCCTTGCGCGACATGGCAAAATCCGAAATAAGGATTAACGAAACTGAAAAGATTAGGGAGACGCTTGAAATCGTGAGCGGAGAAATAGAATTTTACAGGAAAAGGGGTGTTGAGAGCAACGCATCTCTCGCAATAAATCCCTTCCTCGAATTTTCAAGGAACCTCAACGCCCTTTCATCGGCGCAGGTTGAATTCCTCGAGGGGATGAGGAATCTGAAGGAAAAAAAGGGCAATTACTTCCAAGTCGCTTCCGCAATCGCAAAGGCCAGGAATTCCATGGCCGAAATGAGGAAAAACCTTGATGAAATAGATTCCATCGTTCTATACAAAAATTCCACGGCACTGAAATTCAACACCTCTGGCGTTAGGGATGCGCTTGGAGATGTTGAGAAGATCTTTGAAACCTATGAAAGTATTGCGAAGGCCTACGAAGCCGATGGGATCTGGGTTCTGGTTTCAAAGCAGAGTCCGGTTCTCTTCGAAAATGTGACAATATGGATCTACGCAAAGAACGTCGCACCAAAGAGCCTCTTCATCGACGGGATCAGGCTTGAGCCAAAAGAGACCGTTTACAGCTTCGAAACAGTCGGAAAACACTTCTTATATGCGGAGGGGCTGAAGGGAAGCGAGGTTGTTAAATCTGAAGTTGTCGAGGTTGATGTTAAGAAGATACCGACGTACATCTTCCTCAATGCAAATTCAGCATTCGTGGGAAATGAGGCGGAAGTGGATGGCCTTGTCCAGGATTACTATGGAAGAAAAATGAGCGCTCCTCTGAGGGTTTTGATCGATGGAAGCGAGCAGCTGCTGGAATCAGATGACGGCTTTTTCTCGCTGAAGATAAGGAGGAACTGGGAGTGCAGCGTGAAGGTTGAAGTATTCTACGAGGGAAATGCAACGCATGAAGGTGCATATGCTCGGGAAACAGTCCACTTTCTTAGGTTTCCCGTCTGGATAAGGCTAGAAAGCGATAGGGAAAGGGTTGCTGTTGGCGAGAATGTTTCCTTCATCGGAATCGCGAGCGATGAGCTGCCCCTCGAGATAATTGTGAACTCTGAGAGAAAACTTCAGCTTGCGGGGAGGAACTTCTCTTTTTCGATGAACTTCCCAACCGCTGGAAAATATGAGATATATGCGAGATTTCCCGGAGATGAGCTGAGAAGGCCTGCAGAGTCGAACAGGATAGAGATATCGGTTTTCGAGCCTTACTGGAAAAGCTTAACCGAGATCAATTTTCAATTCCTCGCACTCTTTCTGGCACTCTTAGCCTCAGCGTTTGCTGCGGGGATTTTCGGAAGGGAGAAAAAATTGGAAGCGGCTTTTGAGGAAAAGAAAAAGGAGGAAACAAGAACCGAGCTTCCGGAAAATTCCTTCGAAAACATCTTCAATTCCCTTGTCGAGAAATTCGGCCTTAAGAGGGGTTTAACTCCGAGGGAGCTCCTGAAGAAAATGGAAAGTCAGCCATTTTACGGGAAGCTGAAGGAAGTAGTTGAGCTTCACGAGAAGTTTGCCTATGCAGGAATAAAGCTAAGCAGTGAGGAGGAGGAAAGGTTTTTCAGGCTCATATCTGAGCTGATGCTGCAGATATGAACCCGCTCGTCTATGTTGTCATAGCAGCAATCGGAATCTCGATGCTTGTCTTTCCAATAGCAATTCCTGTTTTCAAGAGCTCCTCTGATCTGAGCATCTTCAACACGAACTGGAACGGTCTCTCTGAATTCGCGAGGCTTGTTGCCGAGAAAAGGGACATAAGGCCGGTAATATACCCCTACAACACGGTAAGGCTCGGCGAAATGAGAGGAGTCCTTCTGATCTTCTCCCCGGACATGGAGTTCTCTCAGGCAGAGGCTGACGAGGTTAAGAAGTTCCTCGAAAACGGCGGGACAGTTTTCATAGCAGATGATTTCGGAACTGCGAACAGCCTCCTCGAAAAACTCGGGGTAAAGGCAAGGTTTTTGAAGAGGGAAGTTAGGGACATATTTTACTACAGGAACGAGAAGTTTCCTTTTGTCGTGAAAATCCCGCCAGAAATCTCTAACGCCCCGCTTCTGCTGAACGTTCCATCCGCGATCGTTTTTGCCGGAGGAGAAGTTTTTACGAGCAAAGCTGCATACGCAGATAAGATCGGGGAATACGCTGTCATGGCGGAATTGAAATACGGAAGCGGAAGGATTGTTCTCTTCTCGGATCCAAGCGCCTTCATGAACGAGATGATGGGGGAGAACAGAAATTTCTCGATTAACCTCATCGATTACCTCGGCACGGGAACCTTCTACTTCGACGAAGTGCATAGATCCGATTTCAATCCATACTCTATGGGCACGGTTTACATTCACAGGGAGCTCGACAGGAACAAAGCATTCCAGATAATCCTGGCAGTTGCAATCCTTGCAATTCTCTTTGAGAGCGGAATTCTGAAAAGGGTTCGCATAAGGCTGCCCATTAGGAAAAAGGTGGAGATTTTCGGAAACCTCCCCGAATGGGTTGACAGGGAGAAGCTTGAGGCCATGATTGAGCAGATCAGGGCCGGTTCGAGGTTGAGGAATAGAAAATCGTATTAGGGATGAGGTTTTAATGATGCAAGGCAATTGAAGAATTGGGGCTGAAGGAGATGGAGGGAATTGAATTCGTTGAAAGGTTAAAGAAGGAAATTGGGAAGGCCGTTGTTGGATATGAGGAGGTCATAGAGTTGCTAGCAGTGGCCCTTCTTTCCGAGGGCCATGTAATCCTGGAAGGAGTTCCGGGGGTTGCGAAGACCACAGTTGCTAAGAGCTTTGCTAAGGCAACTGGCCTGAGCTTTTCGAGGATCCAGCTAACGCCAGACTTAATGCCCGCGGACATAACTGGAAGCATTGTCTACGATCAGAGAAATTCCAGCTTCTACTTCAGGAAGGGCCCTATTTTCGCGAACGTTGTTCTTGCGGACGAGATAAACAGGGCAATGCCCAAAACCCAGTCCGCGCTTCTCGAGGCGATGCAGGAAAGGCAGGTGACTGTTGAGGGGAAATCTTATCCCTTGCCCGATCCTTTCCTGCTCATAGCTACGATGAACCCGGTGGAGTTTGAGAGCGTTTACAGGCTTCCAGAGGCGCAGAAAGACAGATTCATGCTCAGAATAAAAATGGAATACCTTGAAAGGGACAAGGAGCTGCTTTTCATGAAGAAAAAGATAAGCGGGGAGAATAGCGAAGTGAATGAAATCGGTTTCGACATTCAAAGGCTAAAAAAAGCTGCAAAAAGCGTGAGAGTCGATGAAAAAATCCTCGAATACGTGCATTCCATCTGCTCGAAAACAAGGACTGACAGAAGAATACTTCTCGGCGCGAGTCCCAGGGCGATGGAGCAAACGATTTTCGCATCTAGATCGCTCGCGTTCATAAGGGGAAGGGGCTACGTAATCCCGGACGATGTCAAGTACATTGCCTTGCACTCTCTCCCGCACAAGATCATCTTAAAGGCCGAATTCGAGCTTGAAGGAATAAAGGCGGAGGATGTTGTGAAGGAAATCCTGGAAGAGACAGAGGTTCCGAAATGATAAGGAAAATTATAGCAACGGCAGCTATCGTTCTTTTGGCCCAGGCTTACCTTTTTCTGAACATTCTCCCCGCGGTCATAGCATTCCTTCTTCTGATATACCTCCTTTACATCTGCCTCGAATTCAATCCAAAGATAGAGGCTGAAAGGGATCTTCCGGAAAAACTCTATGACGGCGTTAGAACTAAAGCTAGGCTCAGAATTAAAAACCTTACGAGGAAGGATTACATTGTAAGGATTAAGGAAAGGCTTCCTGAGGGATTCTTTTCAGAGGAACCCGAGTTCGTTCTCGGAAGAATGGAGGAGAGGAGCGTGGATTACTGGATCATTCCTTCGAGGGGTGTTTACAGGATAAAGGGGCCGGAAATCCATGTTGGGGATATAAGGGGAATTTTGAAGAAAAAGTTCCAGCTAGATTCTTTGAAGGAAGTGGAAGTCCTTCCATCAGTCGAGAAGCTGAGGGAAGAGGCGAAGGCCGATGCGAACATAAGGCTCAGCAGAAAATCGAGGCTCGGAACTCCTGTGGAGTTCGAATCCTTCAGGAAATTCCAGATCGGGGATGATTCGAGAAGGATTGACTGGAAGGCAAGCGCTAGGCTAGGTGAGCTAATAGTAAGGGAATTCCTGAAGGAGTGGGAGGGAGATGTTTACATAGCGCTTGACGTTGGAAGGGAGATGAGAAAGGGAAAGCCATCAAAGCTGGACTACGCGATCTCCCTGATCTATCAGATCTCCATGGCTCTGAAGGAAAAAAAGCTCGGTTTGGTTCTTTACGATGAGTTCGGTGTTAGAAAGGTTTTGAGGGCAACGACGGAAAAGGAAAAGCTCCTGATGGAAATAAAGTTTCCCAGGATGAGGGGGATGCAGAGCCTGAAGGTTGCAAGGCTGAGGATTGAGAAAAGCATTTTGAGAAAATCCCCCGTCAGAGGTTTCTCGCTCAGTCTTTTGAGCTCCATTCCCCAGAAATCCTTTGTCATCTTCATAACGGATCTATCAACGAACGTTGGAGAATTGCTCAACGCAATACTGCAGCTAAGGGATTCGAAGTCGATTGTGGTTTCCCCGAATCCGATCCTTTTTTCTGAGATAAAAATGGAAAGGGATGAAATCCTGAGGCTTTATAAAGGCTACGTCGAAAGAGAGGAGCTTATCAGGAGAATGAACAGGATCGTTCCAACGATAGATGTCGGTCCTAGAGATCTTCTCGGCGAAATTGGTGCGTTTTTATGATCTCATCTGCAGCTTCCGTTGCAATTGCATTTTCCTTCGGCCTTAAGGCCCCCCTTCTTGCCCCGGCTGTTTTCCTTATGAGATTCATAAAAAAGGAGATAGCAGCTTTTTCATACTTTCTCTACTGCATTTTTCTCTGCTACGAGTTTTCCAGGGCCGAGCTTGACTTAGCTGCAATCGCTTTAATCCTTTCCGCGCTGCTCCTTCTGGAGGAAACGGTCTCTGAAAGGAAGAGGGAAGTTGTTGACTACATCCTTGCAGTTTCAGCGCTTCTCTGCATTCTTGAGCCGTTAATGATAATCCCAATCCTTCTAATCTCTATCCTGAGATTTCTCTGGAAGGACAGACCATTTTTTGGAATCTTTGCAATCATTTTCGGAATCTCTATCGTTTATCTGATTTCAACGAAGAATTTCAGCGCTTTTGAATCAATCTTTATCCTTTCATCCGTTTCGGCATTCCTCTTCATCGCAATAGTCTTTCTCTCATTTAAAAAATAACAACGCCCTTCCTAAGCGAAATGAAAAAATTTCCGCATAACTTTTAAAATTTCGATTTGAGAATTAAGTGTGAAAGACATTCATATGCTCTTGCTAAAAAGACTAGTCGATTTAAATCTTCCTCAGCCAGATGTTCCCAGAATTTACAAGAAGTGGATTCCAGAAGTTGCAACGGGCTTCAAAAGAATGGAAATAAAGGAGGAAGATATAGAATATAATCCTGCTTGGGAAAAAGACGGAATAAAGATCGTGGACAAGGATTGGTACAGAATGTACCTGCAGAAGAAATTGTCTCCCAAATTGGGGAATAATGGGACATGGACAAAAGGATATTTCGGCGCATGGGGGATAGTGTTCGCGGATTGTTTGGTTGTATCTAAGGACTTCAGCTCCAACTGGGTAATCGAGATTAAGGAAAGGCTGAACTACGAGGCCATCGGTCAAGTTCTCGTCTACAAGGATCTTTTGGAGGAGGACTATCCTTGGCTTGGAAGCTTGAATATGGGAATAGCCTGCCTTTATGGAGACGAAATGCTTGAGCATACATGCGAGAAGCATGGGATTAGAATTTTCGAACTTCGGAGACAATAGCGCACAATTTCTCTGTTTTCTTTACTTTCACACATTTCTGCTCTTCTTATTATCCAAACTTTTTCCCATTCTTTGTTAAAGCTAAAAATCAAAAGAGGAAGATGATTCAGCCTACTGCATCAGCAATATAATCTTGCAGTCATCCCATGTTTATTGGCTCCCCTGTTGGGTGTGTTTTTGATGCAGAAGATCTGTCAAACTTGGGATAGTTTGCAAAAAACTGGCTTCTCAAGTGCTCCAGATATCTGGGATAGCATTCATCAGCTTCGGAAAGCAAGTCCTCGTATCTGCTCTCGCTTACCCTCAGCTCCCCAAACCTCGATTGTATAAAGCGGGCAACCTCCCTCGGAATAACTTGGATCATCAGTCTCCAGGCAACTTTTCTCATGTACTTCGGCGCGAGGAGTTTGTGCTTCGTTGCATACTTTCCCAGTCTCCACTTTTTCAGCGTAGATCCGGCATATTTCTCGAGAATCTCCATAGTTTCTAGGGAAAAATAGGCCCAGTCACAAGGTTTCGCGATCTCCCTTATTCCAAGGTAATACCTGCAGAATCCCCTATCTTGGAAAATGACAAGCCTTGGAGTTACTAAATCTATTCCCGAAACCTCAACTAGTTCTTTTGGATTGAAAGATTTTATAAGGGCCAAGGCATGGGATAATCTCAATCCCCCTTCGAGCATCAGTCTGTAAACCAGGTAATAAAGCTCGTTGCTCTCCTTAAGATGCTTTAAGGTCTTTGCAGCTTTTTCTATGCTGATTGGATATGGCCTTGCATCGAGCTTGTAGCTTCTGCTGGGAACGACTTCCATTATCCAGCCGTATGTTTCCGGTGAGATCTTTCTAATAAAGTAAAGGTAACGAATATAGTGCCTGAAAACATTTCTCAGCCAGCTGTTCTCGTGGTTTATCACGTAGTCTATAAGCTCCCTTGAAAGGCTTTTGCCTTCCAAGTATTCCCTGAACAGCTTTTTGTAGTATTCAAGAGTTTCCTGCGTTCTTACTTTTCTCCTCTTTTTGTATTCTTTCAGGAAATTCTCAAAACCATTCTCCCATGTGAGGACTATGTTTGCCGGCAAGATTCCGAGCATCTTTTTCAAATCCTCTCTGAAGTGCTCTACCGCGAACCTAAGGATCGCTTGCTTCAGGTATTCATCGCTTGTCGCCAAAGCCAGAGCCTGAAGTATGGCTGAATAGTCTATTGAGCCATCATCCTTCAGAATTCCTGCGACCTTTAACCTTTCAAAGCTTCCTACGATCTCGCTGAACTCCTTTTCGTCGATGTGCTGCAGGGCTTTTAGAATGACTTCGTCGGGGATTTCTCTTTTGCCGTGGAGGTAGTTGTGCATCGATCCCTTCGAGATATCTAAAACTTCGATTGCCTTGCTAAAGCCTAACTTATCTTTGAATCTTCGAAGAATTGCCCTTCTAGACTCTTCGCTCAATCCTTTCACATTTATCTTTTCAAACCATAGTGCAGATCGTAACTCCATAGCAAACTCTTTTTTGAGGTATTATTCGAGTTCACGATTTTTCTAGCAATCGTGAACTAGTTCTAGTATATAAATTTTTCCCTCGAAAAATGAGGGTAAAAAGTTCTTATTTTACTTTTCAAGTAAATTCAAGGCTTTAACAGAGTAAAATGGAAAAATAAGGTTAATATTTACTTTGAATCTTTTAGAAGACCGATAAAGCGGACCCGCCGGGATTTGAACCCGGGATCTACGGCTTAGAAGGCCGTCGCTCTGTCCTGGCTGAGCCACGGGCCCAGCTTTTATATAACTCTGGGGGATGTTTTTAAAGCTTTCTCAAAAAAGAATGGAGTTTTTAATCGTTTATACATAGAAAATGCCCCATTCTGTCTCTCTTTGCCTTTAGGTAGTTCAAATTTACTTCGGTCGGCTCCACTTCGATCGCTTCTCTCTTTACGCTGAAGCCGTATTTTGCAAGTTCCTCGATTTTTAGTGGATTGTTGGTCAGAAGTCTCACGCTTTTCACGCCGAGATCCATCAATATCTGGGCCGCCACTCCGTAGCTCCTTAGATCCGGAGGAAATCCGAGCTTTATGTTTGCATCTACCGTGTCCACACCGTTTTCCTGGAGTTTATAGGCCATGAGCTTGTTTATAAGTCCGATACCCCGCCCCTCGTGTCCGCGCATGTATATCAGCACTCCCCTACCCTCGCGATCGATCATTTTAAGCGCGCTTTCCAGCTGTTCGCCGCAATCGCATCGAAGCGAGTGCAAAACGTCTCCTGTTAGGCATTCAGAATGAATTCTGACAAGCACATCGCCTTCTGCAACATTTCCCCTTACAAGTGCTATTATCTCTCCGATCGGACTCCTGTAACCCACAGCCTTAAAGGTCCCGTAAAACTTTGTGGGGAGTGTCGCTTCAACCACCCTTTCTACGATCTTCTCGTTTTTCAATCTGAACTCTATGAGTTCCCTTATGCTAATCAGGGGTATGGAGTGAACCCTTGAAAAACTTTCTGCATAATCTTTTCCAGCAACCTCTCCTTCGGGGGTCAGGATTGGGGCATAGACTGCACAAGGTCTAAAGCCGGCCAATCTTGCAAGATCGGAACAGGCTTCCGCTATTCCGGGCCTTTCAAGGATCCCCATCTCTTTTGTTTCCTCAACAAAGATCCTTCCTGGAAACTTTATTTCCTCAGGAGTTAAATTTTCAAAAACAAGTCTCTTAATGAAGCTGGCTCTGTCTTCTGCGGATATCTTTTCCTTTTTTGGATCTACGGGAATAACGTTACCGTTGAAAAAGACTTTGTTCAGTCCGAGTGAGGAAATCCTCTTCCAGGGCAGGGAGAGGCGTATTTC
>QNUZ01000076.1 GCA_004347865.1 Archaeoglobi archaeon
AGGCTCATCAGCGCTCAACTTCAGGGGAATTTTGACAAAGAAATAAACGAGATTGAGGAGAGGATAAGGGAAGTGAGGGCAAATTTATCCTCAGCATACCCGGCAGAGAACGAGAAAAACCTGAAATCCCTCATAGACAGGCTCGGATTACCGTCGGAGCTGGACATTGCAGAAGTTCTCGGAGGAAGATTCAGGCAAGCTCTTGAAAGAATAGAGGGAAAAGTAGCCCTAATCTTCAGCGATGAGCCCGGTTACTGTTACGGTGGCATCGCTAGAGTCGACCTCGGGGGTTTTTCTGTCGAATTCCCCCTCTACATTGAGGAGGCATATGAGGGGGATGTTCTGAAGGTTAAAAGTGGTAAGATCGGACTCGGAGCGTGTCTCGAACTCTACCGCGTTGCAGAGAGGGCTATAATCCCCGACGAGGCCTACGTTTCGAAAGGCTCCGAAATTCTCGAAGCGGGAAGGCTGGAGCCGAGCAGTGTCGGTGTTAGAGGGCTGGTCAGAGACCTGCTCAAGAGCATCAACCCAGAAGCCGGAATCATGTCTGTAACTTTTGAAAAGTTCTTCACAATAGTCAAGCTCCCTCAGGAAGCGCTTGCCACCTCGAGGAAGTACTCGAAGGAGACGGGTCAGATGGGGGAGGATCTTGTTAAGAGGCTTGAGGAGTTCAGGGGGGCTAGCGTTGTGGAGAGGAAGACTTTAGGCAGCTATGATTTTTACACTTACGATCCTTCCGAAAGTAGTCAGCCAGAGGGGAGGAGGGAGAGTGAGAGGTATATTGAGGTGAAAACGCACGGTCGCGGGGGAGAGTGGCTTAGGCTTGAGGAGGGGGAGGCTGAATTTGCCAGGAACTGTGGTCAAAAATACTGGCTGTATACTGTCTGGATGCTCTACGGTCCCGGAGAGCCTTTGATCCTGTGCTTCAGGGATCCGCTGAACAATCCCAACTTCAGGGTTATAGAGAGAGAAGAAGAGATGATTGTGAGAAAAAAGACGCTTCGTCTGGGGTTTAATGTTCCTAATTTATCCATAGGACAGGGTGAATAAAAATGATTGAACTGCTTATCAGATTTTTGTTGTCGTACTTAGTAATCCTAGTTATTCTTTCCCATTTCCACTATAAATACCTAAGGGGTGAGAAACAAATCCCTATTCTAGGTTCTTTTGTCTTGGCGGTTATTCCACTCTTGTTAATACATGTAGTACTCTCTTGGTTATTTTTCCAGGTATGGGGATTCCCTCTCATAATGTTTTACCTCCTTTTTGTGATATTCCTCATAGTCGCTGTTTTTGGGGAGAGGCCCCGATGCACTAATGTGAGGACACGTTCTCTGGGTGATGATGTAAAATTTGAAGAGTGTCTGGATGGGCCTATTAACGCTTGGTATGACCCCTTAAAGAAAAAAATTTTTGTGGGAGATAAACTGTTGAGGTTTTTAGATGAAAATGAGCTAAAAGCTGTATATTATCATGAAGAAGGACACAGCCGATATGGTTTTTGGAGACTGATTCTGAGTGGAAGTCTACTTGTAGTCTGGGTAATCTTGTACCTTGTAGGACTTACATTTTTTTTATTCTACCTTCTTGGGAGTACTCTTTTGATTCACTGGTTTAGGGACGTTCTACCACTACTCTTGAATCTGTTATTGTATTCGTTTTTTATTGCTCTCATTTTTTCACCAGTTATCATACTCTGGTTGTGGTATGGAGAGCATGAAGCTGATATTTACAGTTTCAAAAAGCTTGCAACAGCTGAACCAATACTCTCAGCTCTCGTGAAATTGTATGCTTACAATATGTTCCAAAGGAAGGGGATTTTGCAGAACTGGACAGAACTGAAAGTCCAGCCAAAAAGAACTGAGTCCTATCCCTCTCCCAGAAAGAGGGACATTTTTATGTTGTTGCTTAGAGAATCTATAGAAACAGCTTTGAAGATATCTAATTAAAATAAAAAATTTGGCTTACAACGTGATCTTTACGTGATTTTTACACGTGAATACACTTTCTAGCATTAGCCTGCTTTAGTTTCTGGCGCAGGTTGACGGTGCTATACTATTGATTGTCGGGAGTCCGGACGTGAACTCACGCGATGAGTCACATCTAACTTCACGTTGGTATAGCAATGCTGTCCGCACGTTAATCCTCGATGCATGATCGGATCATGATCGGATCGCGATCGGGTGTGAGAACGGATGAGAACGTTCGCGGACAGCTGAGAACGGGTGCGGACACCCACTGGTTCAGCGTTCGCGGACAGTATGCTGGTGTCCGCGGACAGTGCGGACAGATGCGAACATCCATTGGCTAGTGTCCGCGCTTGTATAAGTCTGATGTTCCATCCATAATGCGAAGATATATACCATAGAGAGATGGATAAAATGTAACATGATGAGACTAGGCATTGCAAAAAACAATTTTATGTTAGTTGCAAAATTTGCTCGAGGAGGGCGGGGAGCTGTACCTCTCCGAAAGATACATCCCCGAAAGGCCGCTTTTTCGGGAGAAGATAATCGAAAAGTATCTGGGCTACCTCCGGTCTTTTCTCGTTTACAACATTTCCGGAATCGTCCTCTTTGAAGGTCCTACTGGGACTGGGAAGACAATGTCCTTCAGATTTTCGGAGAAAACGATCAAGGAGAAGCTCAAACTGGATGAAATAGGCGGGAAGATAATTTATATTAATGGAAGAGATAAAACTGCAATAGAGGTTCTGCACAGCCTTCTCACAAACCTCGGGATATCGATCCCGCGCAGGGGCTTCTCGTTCGGCACATATGTTAATGAGCTGGAGTATTTCCTTAAAAATTTTGACGGGCACGTTCACGTTTGCATAGACGAAATCGACCGCGTCGGCTGGAGGGGAGAGCATTCCGTGGAGGATCTGCTGTACGTTCTTACCAGAAACGAGCGCCTCTCAGCGACAATAATAACGAACGACTTCACGTTCTTGAAGAGGATAAAGGATCCCCGCGTCAGAAGCTCGATAAGCGTCGACAAGTCGATAGTTTTTGAGAGGTACAGCAAGGAGCAGTGCTACCACATTCTGAAGGACAGGTGCGAGAAAGCCTTCAGAAAAGGTGTAATCTCGGACAGCGTGATCTGGAGGCTTTCGGAGATAATAGGCAAGGAGAGCGGGGACATCAGGGCAGCGATAACAGTCCTCCGCCTTGCGGCTGAAATTGCTGCGGAAAGGGGAGGGGGAGAGATAACAGTTGAAGACATAAACGCGGCTTGGCGGAGGTTTGAGAGCAGCCACATGGTGGAGAAGATAAACGCCCTAGAGGCGGGGCAGAAGCTCGTGCTGTCTGGTGCGATCTATGAGAAGCTAATCTCTCTCAGGGGGAGGCTTGGGATGGGCTCGATCGGTATGGACACTCTGAGAGTTAAGCTGAACGAGCTCGAGGGGTATGGGGTAATCAGCTGCTACAGGAGGGGCAGGGGGCGTGGGGCAGGCATAGAGAGACTTTACAGGCTCGAGATTGAAGTCCAGTCCCTGCTGGAAGCGCTGAAGAGGGCGCCCGAACTCTATATAGCCCTGATGGAGGAAGTGAAAAGGATAGTCTCCGAGAAGGTGTCTGTTTTTCGGGAGACCCTGTAGCTTACAATTTAGTCCGACCTCTCCCTGCTAGCCAGTAACGAGCTCGGTACTTAAGGGATGCATGCTTTCCCGAGTTGCTGTCTTCCTTGCAATCACTATCGGCAGGATTTCCTCAAACGAACACTAAAACATATATTACACTCTATATTACAAGTCATTATTACAAGTCATTGTTAGGTGTTTTTAGGGGGGTGAGAGGTGTGTCAACTGCGAAGGTTATTGCAATGTTTGTGGTAGGGCTATTGCTAGCAGCACTAGTGTTTCCAGTAGCATTCTTTGCATCGGCAGCTCTTGGCTACATCTTTGGAGTTATAGCGCTTGCAATCCGCATTGATAGACTCAATCCTTTTAGCCATATCCTCGAACCTTCTGTTCATGTCAAGCGTGAGAGTATCGATCCTCTTATTAGTCTCGTCAAGCCTCGCCTCAATTCTGGAAATCCTCTGCTCAATCGAGTCCATCCACGATCGCATCAATATGATCCATGGGATAATTCCGAATAGGGAATATATAAGTTCTTTCAACTGCACAAAACTTGTAAGTCAAAAAATAAAAATAAAAATCAGCCCTGAAGCCATTTCTGTATAATCTTTATAAGATCCATTGTGCTCAGCTTGTTGTTAAGCCAGTCCTGAATCGCTGCAATGAGCTCAACGGTTTCAATCTTTCCATTCCCGTTTTTGTCATAAGCCTGCCAGACTTCAGTCGCTATTGCAAGGCCTTTAACAAGGCATGTAGCTGCAACTTTTTGCCATCGTTTCACTTCATTCTCGCTTGCAAAGTAGAAATAAAACTCCTCAGCTCCAATCTCCGCACGTCCTGTAAAATGCTGCGGTAGGACTCCGGCAACCCTCTTACCGCATAGGTGCCTTTTCGAGACTATTATCTCCTCAACCTCTTTTTCAAGTCCTGAGCGTCGCAGACTTCCATGACCGAACAGGTAGGTTTATCAGCGGTATGTAGAATTCT
Source organism: Archaeoglobi archaeon (assembly GCA_004347865.1). GTDB lineage: Archaea > Halobacteriota > Archaeoglobi > Archaeoglobales > Archaeoglobaceae > WYZ-LMO2. The sequence continues at coordinate 4,571 of QNUZ01000076.1, forward strand.
TCAAGCCCCCTCTCCAAAAATTCGCGCTCTCTATCCTTCCTGATCTCTTAAATACTTGAGCACATAATTACTGCCGCAACTTGAATGATGGCTGAGGGGAAAGTCGGGATCACCGTCTCCCGGAATTCCGTATGCACAGCCTGAATTGGGAAGTCCAAAAGAAAAGCCTTCCTTAAAGTTTTAAATATTTCTCAAACTTTGGGAATGTATGAACATATGGATTCCCCTGTATTTGGGGCTGGTAACAAGCTTGGTCGGGGGCGTCTTGGTAGGGCCGGTAGCCTACTGGGTCATATCGAAGGGGGCTAACCCTCTGAGAACCGTGAAAGTGGCGACCATTCTGCTCGGACTTCTGCTGCTGCCCGGAATAATTGGGCTTGCAGTATTCCTCCTCACACTGCTGGGCTTCATGTGGGTGCAGATCCTGCTGGTTCTGGCAGCAGTATTCATCTTCCAGTACCTCTTCGCTCCCGACTTTGTGCTCAGAGGTTTGAGAGCCAGGGATCCTCTGCCCAGCGAAGCCTGGCTTCTCGATACTCTTAGCGAGCTGAAGGCGAGGATGGGTTACAAGAAGAAAGTGGAGCTGAAGGTTGCGGAGGTTGAGATTCCAAACGCTTTTGCAGTGGGCAACATTTTCAGGAGGGCCATAGTAGTGCACAGGGGATTGCTGGGAGTGCTGGACAGGGGAGAGGTTAAGGCGGTGCTTGCTCACGAGCTGGGGCATATTGTGGATAGAGATTCAGCCTACGGTATTGCCACATCCTTTATTCCCTATGCAGTCTTCATGCTGGGCATGGTTGCGCTCGCCAGCGCCGGCGCATTCGCCAGCGGAAGGGCCTGTTTTGCGAATTCCTCGGCTGGAAAGTTCATGCAGAGTTTCATGGATGGGATGTCTACTGGGGCCAGAGCTTATGATGTTTCTGGCAGTCTTGCGGCGGGACTGCTAGGATTTTTTGGGGCAGTGCTGGTGGGTTTTGCCGGCGTTGCGGGTATAGGAGTTCTGGGTTTTTCGAGAATGCGGGAGCACCTTGCGGATTTGTACTCGGTGGTGGTGACTGGGGATTCCGGGGTTGTTGACGCTCTTGCGAAGATCGAGCGTGCAGTGTCATCCCTGAGAGAGGGTAATGCGGGCGTTCCCAGTTTGAGGAACATGTTCTACATTGTCCCGCTGCTGTACTCCGGAATGTTCGGGTTTGCAGGGTTTTTGAGGTGGTCCAAGCCAGCGTTTACACACCCCCCGTTTGAGGCGAGGGAATTCGTTGTCAGAGCTTTCCAGACTGTTAGAGGGAAAACCGGTTAAAAAACAGTTTTTAACTCTTCAAAACTGTTTTTTTAATATCCTTCCATTCTCTGCTCGCTATTCCGACCAGTTCAAGCTCTCTGAGCCTTCTCTTTGACTGATACACCTGTGTAGTTGAAAACGTCTCCAGTCTGGTCGAGTGAGAGCGTTGACGCGAGATAGAGTGCCACAGCACAGTCGAGAGTGTCCAGCAGTTTCATCTTTCCGATCCTTTGCAGGGTTTCTGTGCTGTTTTTGATCACTGTTTTTTCCAAAGCCCTTTTCTTGGAGAAGTTTTCTGAATTCTTCGATTCTCTCACTGTTTCTGAATGCGTCTGCTGGTTTGAATTTTAGTCTGCCCATTCTGGACAGTTCTATGGCTTCACTGCAGTTTTTTGCCGCAGTTTCGATCAGTTCTACTGCTGGGTTTTTGGTGTTCTTCTGGAGGAACTTCAGGGCTCTGTCCAGGTTTTCCCTCGCTTCTGTGAGGAGTTTTTCGATGAGGATGAGGTTTTCCCCGTCCGCCATATTCTCCAGCCTCCTCGATTCTTTTCTTATAGGACTCTGAAGTTTTAAGGATTTTGCTGGCGGCGGTGGCGAAGTCTGCGAGGAAGAAAACGGCAAAGCAAATGCTCGAGGACATGAGCGAGTTCAGGTTCTTCAGGAGAGTTAGGTGAAGTCTTCCAATTTTTTTTACTTATATATAACTCTCTCAATTACGATCTTGGAGTAGTAGCTACTACTGATAAGAGTGATAGAAAGGTTTATATATTATATAATAGATAGACGAAACAGAATACCCAAGGGGTGTAAAAAATGAGGTGGTTGTTCGCCTGCCTGTTGGTCTCGGTACTGCTCTGCCTGCAGGTGGCTAGTGCATTCAAGCCGTTCTTGGACATGTACCCGTCGATCATATGGAAGCCCGTGAAGCAGAAGATCGACACGGCAATCCTGCCCGGGGACATTATCGAGATAGACATAGCGTACGTCATCCCCGCGGGAGGGATAAAGGACATAGAGGCCTCGTACAGCGTCAGGAGTTACAACTTATACAAGGATACGATGGATCTGGTGGAGAACAAGACCTACATCCTGAGCACGGTCGAGCCGACGACTATCTACAAGAACTTCACAGTCGTTGTCCCGTTCACGAACAAGATAGTCGTGAACGCGAGCATATACCATCCGCTCGAAGACAACGGTCTGAACAACCAGATGACGCTTAAAATACCTGTATTCGAGGACACAGAGCTCGTAAAGGTAGAAGTCCCGCCAATAGTGAAGGCAGGGGAGAAGACAACAGTCAAGGTATACCTGAAGTCTAACGCGATAGGGTTCAATTACAGGGCTTCTGTTGCGACGAACGAGATACTCGGGATGACTGACTTTGACATCACAAAACCCGAGATGGTTGTGGAGGTAGAGGTAACTCCGAAGGTGAGCGGGAACGATTATGTCGAGACGCAGGAGTGGTACGTGAACCTAATGGGTTACGACTACTACGATGCAAACAATGAGAAAACTGTAACGGTTACAGTATGGGCATCAGGCCCGAAAGAGGGGGTAGCTATCCCAGCGACCGCGATAGTAGCAACCACAGTCCTTGTGGTAGCGGTAGCAGTAGTAGTGTTGGTTCTCCTCAGGAAAGGCAGGTAATTCTCTCAAATTTTTTTAGATCCTAACAACTTGCGGTCTGACCCCGTAGAACGACAGCGCTCTGCACCTCTTCTCAGCAATCTTTTCCTCAACTGTGTTCCTCGTTACGATCTCCACGACTAAAGCTGTTTTGCCCTCGCGGTGCCTCAGAACCCTCCCGATCCTCTGCATTAACTGTCTCTCGCTCCCGCTCCCTGAAAGGACTATTGCAACATCCGCATCGGGGACGTCTATACCTTCATCGAGGACGGTCGTTGATACTATGCAGTTCACCTTCCCGCTCCTGAGGCGGTCAAATACCCTCCCCCTGTCCTTCGTGCTCCCGGTCAGGATTGCTGATTTCATAACCTCTCTGGCTACTTTGTGTGCTCTCTCTGCCTGATCTACGTACCGCGTGAACACGATGATTTTCCTGTCCTTCAGCTTTTCGAGCAGTTTCCTCAGGACTGTGTATTTCAGAGGATGAGTTTTTTGGTTGTACTCTCCTCTTTTTCATGCTGCATCACCTCTTTCAGTTTTTTCACGTTTCTCGAGCTCTTCACACTGTTTTTTCAAAGAGCAGAAATCGCACTTAATATCGAAAATCCTCGGGGGCCTCGATTTCAGGTTTCTGATGTCCTCGACTGTCAGGATCATCTTTGCTTTCAGCCCTGCGCTGTAATCGATGACGAACTCCCTCTGGGCTTTCTTTCCCCTGTAGAGAATTATCCCCCGGGTAACCTTATACCCGTTCTCTTCAAGCAGGAAGCAGTAGGCGGCGAGCTGCATGAGGTGGGACTCAAAGGGGCTTTTTGGCGGTTCTCTGACCTTTATCTCGACTGGGATGCATTCTCCGTCCCGCATTATGACCGCATCCGGCTTTCCGGCGAGCATTAGCCTCTCGGAGAACAGGGTTTTCCGGACTTTCATGAGCTTGCTGTCCGCGTGGATCAGCTCTCCTTCAGGGATTCCGCTCTTTTCCCTTGCTTTTCTGGAGTAGATCTTGAGGACTGCTGCTTAGAGAATCTATAGAAACAGCTTTGAAGATAATAGAAATATCCAGTTTGATCAAAGATCCACTACCATCCACACATCCGCCACTCCAGCTCAGGATATACAGGATACTTAAAGAATTAGAGAATACACCAAAAGGCTGTTAGAGGAATTAAGCAAATTAATAGAAAAGCTTAAAAACCCCTGTGCAGTATGCTATCTATGATCCAAATTGAAATAATTTTAGAAATAGCAGTAGGCATAGCAGGCATAGGAAACGTATCAGTATTGGTAAGATTGCTTAAGAAATGGCTATTTTAGGTTTGGCTTTCTTTAGGGAGACGTTCCTCCATTGTCCGGGATACTGTTTTGAATCAAAAAAATAAGAATTTCTAGTATTCTCAATGTTCAGGTTTTTGTGTTTGTGTCGAGTTAGATCCTGTTTTAGGGCTTCTAGCCATTTTGATCAAACCGACGGCGAGTACTACAACACCTATTATTATCAAAATCTGGGAGAATAGTACTGCCAGTGCAGCTTTGCTACACTCGCTTTGGAGTTGGGGATAGAAAGCTTTTCCGATAGCCCCACCCGGTGATTTGCAGATGTTATCCAGCTCACGTAGAGTATAAGTCCACGATATAAACCCGATGTTTCCAGATACAGGAATCTCTGGGAGAACAAATCCTGCAATTACTAGTATCACTCCAAATGCCAGAAGCTTTTTACTCATGGTAGACTGGTCTGCAGGCGGATATTAAAGGGTTTTGGTGCCTTTTTATCGCTTTTCAGCGAAAGGTTTGAGTTTTCAAATCGGGTCAAAAATAGTGTAAAAACAGAAAATTGTAAAAATAGAATCTTCTAGCCTGTTACCGGCATTATTGTTACTGGTGGTGTCGGCATCGGTTCTGGCTTCTCTTTCACAGGTGGGGGGTATTGGATTCTCTACTGGCGGCATTGGCACCGGCATCGGTTTAGGCCTCTCCTTTACCGGCGGTATGAACTTTCCAACAAGCTCCAGCAAAGTCCTGTAAGCATCCATCACAGCCTGCCTGGGCTCTACAATATCTTTCGCTGTTACTGTCTCATCCTCCAGCTTCTTTTTAACATCCTGCAATTTCTCCTCGATAATCTTTATCAAATAATGCGCTTGTCGGGCGAGCGAAGGAGCGTTCGAAGGAGCGAGAAGCGTCAGCTTTAAATCCCCAGTCCCCAACTAACCCAATGGACGAGGTTGAGAGGATTATTGAAGAAATAAAGCGGGTCGCCGAATTGAGGTTCTCAATCATGCTAGAGCCGGATGACGAAGAAGAGGAGATACCCCACCCCTGGCTCTCCATCGCGCTCCACGCC
>QNUZ01000077.1 GCA_004347865.1 Archaeoglobi archaeon
CGGGCAGACTGAGATGCAGATCGCGTCCCCGTTACATTTCTCGGGATCCACTTTTACTGACACCATTTTACATAGCCTCCTTTAATTGTTGATATAACCGTTTAATAAATTTTTCCAGAATTCAGGATGGCAACTGACGCCCTCAAGCAGGGGGCGTTTGGTCTTAATATTAATAAAAAAGAGAAAATTTGGTTTTGAAAATTGACAAGAAAACAGTGTTTTTGAGCTTTATTGGGTCAAAGGCTAAAAATTTGCGACTAGATTATCCGCTTTCCTTCGTTTGGGCCGGGCTTCAAATTGTAGATCTCCTCCACTTTTATGAGTACGATTGCCCTAACTGGCAAGTCTGGTCGCCTTGACTTTATCTCTGCCTTGATCCTTTAGTAAAGATCTCCGGAAGATTCCACACTGGCTTGACCTTTAAGTGGGTACGCAGCTTTAGTTGAGAGAGGCCCCTCCTTCTCTTCAATATGCCAGCCAGATATGGCCACGTAGGGTTCTCCTTGAGGTTAAGCCCAGTTTTGAGGAAGTAGTTGTCAACGATCAGAAGAGTCTCGTCGTCCACAAATCGGATGATGCCGATCGGCGCAGCATTAAGTATAGCAGATTTAGAAGACTTGGCAACAACCAATCGTCGCTTCCTTTGGGCAGCCTCAATAACCTCCTTTACATATAAAGGTGCCTTCAAATTCTGAGTCCCCTTTACTTTATATTAGTCACAGCGGGATCACCTAAGTCGGCGAACTGATATCAAAAATTTGTAAGAGAAGCGATAGTGAACTATCCCGCCCTTAAAAGGCTGGGCTTTCTTGCGGACTTCAGATAAAAATATCTTCTATCATACAAACCTTCCAAATCTGAAGGGCGGTTAAAGAATAGCCCCAGTCATGATTGGTGATGAAAGAGTTGCGCCTTGGGAAAGAAAAAAAGTTTGAAGTCATTAGGTTCGGACCTGGCGGGGGCTCCTTTCTAGACACCTCCAGCAGAACGCCTTCTGGATCAACTCGCTTAGCATAACATGACAATATGCAGAGAAAAAGTGGCAAATACCAATTTTAATGGGCGGAGGGCTCGCTTAGTATTCCTCGCATTTTTTCTGGAAGTAGGCGGCTTCATGGTGGCAAGAGGGACACTTCTCTGGGGGCTCCCTCCCGTAGTGGACGTACCCACACTTCCTGCAGACCCAGAAGATCGGCTCGTCCCTCTTGAAGAACTTGCCTGGCTCGACCAAGGAAAGCAGCTTCCTGTACCTCTCCTCGTGGTGCTTTTCGGCCCCTATAATTGCCTCTATCCGCCTGGCAATCTCCGAATACCCCTCTTCCCTCGCAACCCTTGCGAATTCTGGATACAGCTCGCTGTTCTCGTAATGCTCTCCGGCTATAGCGGATTTCAGGTTTTCAACCACGTCTCCTAGAACCAGCGGGGCGGGAACCTCTACCTTGATCTCCTGAAGGTCTCCCTTAAAGGTCTGAGCGAGCTCGAAGAATGTCTCGGCGTGTTCCTTTTCGTTCATTGCGGTTATCTCGAATATCTCTGAGATCTGTTC
>QNUZ01000078.1 GCA_004347865.1 Archaeoglobi archaeon
CTCTCCGGTGCGATGATTGCGATAAAAAATGCCGAGATGGTTGGAAAAAGGTTCTGCGAGATCAGACCCGCCTCCAAGCTAATCGGCAACGTACTTAGGGTTCTAAAGAATCACGGATACATTAAAGGCTTTGAATTCGTTAAAGAGAACGTTGGCGGGAAATTTGTCGTGGAACTGACGGGCAATATAAACAATTGCGGTGCAATTAGGCCCAGGTTCTCCTCAAAGGCTAATGAATATGAGTTTTACGAAAGGAGATTTCTCCCGGCTAGGGGATTCGGTATTCTGATAGTCTCAACAACCAGAGGCATTATGAGCCAGATTGAGGCGAGAGAGCAGGGTTTGGGAGGTGTTCTCCTTGCTTACGTCTACTGAGTACTCCTCTCTCGTGAAGATTCCTGAAGGCGTGGAAGTGCAAGTGGAGGGAAATCCGGTTGTCGGATACACCGTTAGGGCAAGGGGACCTCTAGGGGAAAACTCAAAGTTTCTTAAGTTCAGAGATGTCTTCATTGAAAAAACCGAGGGAGGCATAAGAGTCTACACCCCTATACTCAAGGCAAAGCACAAGGCGATTGTCGGAACTTACACGGCCCACATCAACAATCTGATCAAAGGGGTTACCGAGGGTTTTGAATACAAGTTGAAGGTCTTTTACGCTCACTTTCCCGTAAAGCTTAGGGTTTCCGGAGGCGAAGTTATAATAGAGAACTTTCTGGGTGAAACAACCCCGAGGAAGGCGAAGATTGTGGGAAACGCAAAGGTTGAGATAAAGGGCCAAGAAATAATAGTGAAAGGCGTTGACATTGAGGAATGCGGTCAAACTGCAGCTAATCTTGAGAGAGCAACAAAGATCAGAAACAAAGATCGTAGGGTGTTTCAGGACGGAATCTACATTGTGAAGAAACCTTAAGGTGATCGAAATGAGAGCATTACTAAGGCTCAGAAAAAGGTTAAAATCAAGAAAACCGGAGTTCAGAAGATACTGCTGGGATAGAAAGCTAAAACTTAGAAGAAAAAGCTGGAGAAAGCCGCGCGGTCTGGACAATGCGATGCGAATGGAGTATGGTGGGAAGTGGTCGGGCAGGAAGAGAGTGAAGGTAGGATTTAAGTCACCGCTGGCAGTCCGGGGACTGCATCCAAGCGGTTACGAAGACATTCTTGTTTATACTCCTAAGGATCTAGAAAAACTGGATCCGAAAAGGCAAGCTGTCAGAATTGCCAGCTGTGTTGGGCTTAGAAAGAGACTCGAAATTGAAAAAAAGGCGAACGAAATGGGATTGAAAATTTTGAACCCTTCAAGGTGATCTTATGGACCTGAGAATTCAAAGGAGGCTCGCCGCGGAGGTTTTGAATTGTGGTAAGCACAGAGTTTGGTTCGATCCCGAGGCGCTTGAAGAGATATCTACTGCTTCAACAAAGCAGGATATCCGCGAGTTGATCGAAAAAGGAGTAATAAAGAGGAAGGCGGTAAGAGGGGTCTGCAGATCAAGGATAAATCGGATCCGGCTTAAGAAAAGGAAGGGCAGACGCTCCGGACATGGTAGCAGAAAAGGGAAGAAGACTGCGAGATTGCCAAGAAAGAGACTCTGGATCCTAAGAATTAGGGCGATAAGAAAAAGGCTGAAAGATTTGAGGGATAGCGGTCAAATAGATAGGAGAACCTACAGGATTCTTTACCGGAAAGCGAAAGGTGGGGAATTCAGGAGCGTTGCACATCTCAACGCCTATCTTGAGGAAATAAGAAGGTGAGAAGATGGCAAAGGGGCCGAGATACAAAGTTCCACACAGAAGGAGGAGGGAGGGATACACTAACTACAGGAAGAGGCTGAAACTTCTAATGTCGAAGAAGGTGAGGTTTGTAGTAAGAATAACTAATCAGAGAATCATAACGCAGTTCATAGCTTACAGCCCCGAGGGGGACAGAGTTCTGTTGCATATCGGTTCTGAGAAGCTCAGGGAATACGGCTGGAAGGGAGATCTTAACAACACTCCTGCGGCGTATCTTACTGGTTTGCTCGCGGGAAGAGAGGCCTTAAAGAAGGGGATAAGGGAGGCAATTCTGGACATAGGCCTGAGATCTCCCGTTAAAGGCTCAAGGGTTTTTGCCGCTCTAAGGGGAGCAGTTGAGGCAGGGGTTGAGATACCGCATGACGAAGAAGTTCTGCCGGACGATTCAAGGATTCTTGGGGAACACATAGCAAAGTTTTATGAAAACAACCCGGAAAGGTTTGGTGAGTACGAGAAGCGTGGTTTAAGTCCTTCAGATTTGCCCCTTCACGTTGAAGAAGTGAAGAAGAAGATTATGGTGGTAGAATGACCGAATGGGTTCCGAAAACAAGGTTGGGAAAGCTGGTTGCAGAGGGAAAAATAAAGACAATGGATGATGCACTTTCAAGCGGATTGCCAATAAAAGAGCCGGAAATCGTTGATGTTCTCCTTCCGGATCTCGAGGAGGATATTTTGGAAATTTCCATGGTTCAGAGAGTGACCGATAGTGGTAGAAGAACGAAGTTCAGGGTTACGGCAGTGGTCGGGAACAGGAACGGCTATGTCGGTGTGGGCACAGGAAAAGCCTCTCAGGTGGCTCCAGCCATCCAGAAAGCCATAGAGGATGCCAAGATAAACATTTTTGGGGTTATAAGGGGTTGCGGTTCGTGGGAATGCGGATGTGGTACCGCTCACTCGGTCCCATTTAAAGTTATGGGAGAATGCGGAAGCGTTAGGGTTACACTTATTCCCGGGCCAAAGGGGCTTGGAGTTGTTGCTGCTGACGTTGCAAAGAGAATTATAGAGCTAGCGGGCGTTAGGGATGTTTGGTCCATAACTTCTGGAGAAACAAGGACGACTTTGAGTTTTGCACTTGCAACCTTCGACGCGCTCAAGAAGACCTGCTTTATTAAGAGGTGAAGTTATGCTAGCTGTTGTTAGGTTGAGGGGCACAATAGACGTTAACAGGAAGATCAGAGAGACTCTAGGACTTTTGAGGCTCCATAGGAGATACAACTGTGTCGTGATTCCGGACACCCCTTCTTACAGGGGAATGCTTCAGGTTGTCAAGGATTACGTTGCATTCGGCGAAATAGATCATGAAACCCTTGCATTGCTTTTGAGGCACAGGGGCAGACTAGAAGGAGGCAAGCGCTTGACTGATGAATACGTTAAGGAGAAGACGGGTTATGCATCTATAGAAGAATTTGCAAGAGCAGTAATCGAGGGAAAGGTTAAGCTTTCGGATCTTCCGGGATTAAAGCCCGTTTTTAGACTGCACTCTCCTAGAAAGGGGCTGAAAAACATAAAGTGGCACTATCCGAGGGGAGATCTCGGATACCATAAGGAGATAAAGGATTTACTCTATAGAATGAGGTGATAAAAATGCCAAAGCTGAAGGTCAAGAAGTTCAGGGGCTCCAGAACTTGTGGTGGAGGCAGTCACAAGAAGAGAAGAGGGGCCGGACATAGAGGGGGAAGAGGAAATGCTGGCGTTCACAAGCACAAGTATCTGAAGTTCATTAAGCTTGAAAGACTCGGGCTCTATGAATTCGGTAAGCACGGATTTACCAGACCCAAGGTAGTAGTTGGGGAGTTCAATCGGGAGAAAAACGTTAAAGAAACTCTAAGGAGCCTGAAGGAGCAGGGCAAGCTTGACGAGGATACGTATAAGTTCCTATACTCAAGACCGGAGCTGAACGTGGGGGATCTTTCCAGAGTTATAGAAAAACTCGCAGCACTAGGGATTGCGGAAAAGAAGGAAGAGAAATTCTTCATAGACTTGGGCACTTTGGGCTATTCCAAACTCCTGGGTGCGGGGGAAGTTGATAAGGCCATAGAGGTTAAGGTCGAGTATGCAACCCCCAAAGCCGTTGAAAAGCTGAAATCTGCCGGTGGAGGGATAGCATAAAATGGACTCCATTATCCGGAGTCTAAAACCATATCTGGAGAGAATTCCAAGCGTAGAAAGGCCAAAAGGTCACGTTCACTTCAGAGAAAAGTTCATGTGGACATCCGCAGTCCTGCTGCTTTACTTCATTTTGGTCAATGTTCCCGTTTTTGGCCTCTCGAAGCAATCTGTGGACATCTTCCAGGCCTACAGGGCCCTGTTTGCCGGGGCAACGGGCTCGATTTTGGCTTTGGGCATAGGCCCTATAGTTACGGCATCTATCATTCTCCAGCTGCTCGTTGGAGCAGGAATAATAAAGCTCGATCTTACGAATCCCGACGATAGGGCAGCCTATCAGGAGTTCCAGCGCTTCCTTGTTTTTGTGATGATTGCCGTTGAAGCATTGCCACAGATCGCTGCTGGTCTGCTTTTGCCCGATACGGAACTGGCGGAAAAGCTCGGTGTCTCTCCCAGCTTTATCTCGTTCCTGATATTCATTCAGCTGTTCATTGGAGGGGTTTTGATCGTTTACATGGACGAGGTTGTTTCTAAGTGGGGAATTGGCAGCGGTGTCAGCCTGTTCATTCTTGCCGGAATTGCCCAGGCAATTGTTGTCGGTCTTTTCAATTGGATTATCCCTCCGGGAAGCGTTTTACCGGCAGGGATTATTCCTAGGTGGATATACTTCGCTCAGCACTATTCCATTGAGCAACTGCTAAGCGGCGCGGGTCTTTTAATGTTGCTGCTCGAGGGCGGAATACTTGCACTCATAACAACGGCCGTTATAATACTCCTTGTGGTTTTCTTTGAGGGGACCAGGGTTGAGATCCCGATGGCACATGCAATGGTCAGGGGGGCCAGAGGGAGGTTCCCAATAAAGCTGATTTACGCGAGCGTTTTGCCGATGATATTCGTGAGGGCCCTGCAGGCGAATATAGTAATGATCGGGCAAATTTTGTATGCAAGAGGGATTTCGGTTTTCGGTGAATTCGTCAATGGTCATCCTGTGAGCGGTCTGATGTTCTATCTTTCCCCCATAAACAGCCCGTACGACTGGGTTCCGGAACTCGTCAAAAGCAAGGGCGCCGCCTTTGCGGCGATTCCGGACTGGGCAATCTATCTTCACCTACTCATAGATTCTCTTATTCTCGTGGTGGGCGGCATAATATTTGCCGTATTCTGGGTTCAGACAACGGGAATGGACGCAAAGACGGTTGCGAGCCAGATTGCAAAATCGGGAATGCAGATTCCGGGATTTAGGAAGAGCCCAGTGGTGTTGGAAAAACTCTTCGAGAGGTATATTCCCAAGGTCACGATCATAGGCGGTGCTTTGATCGGAATTCTGACGCTCATATCGAATATGCTCGGAACTATTGGTAACGTAAGTGGAACAGGGTTGCTTTTAGCCGTAAGCATAGCATACAGGTTCTATGAGGATCTTGCAAGACAGCAGATCACAGAAATGCATCCGCTAATAAGGAGAGTGCTCGGGGAAGAGTGATGAAAAAGGAGGTTTCTAGGATTCTTTCAATTCTCGGATTTTTGCTCTTTTTTGGGCTCGTATTAAGTTCTGAATTTCGTCTGATGCTAGCCTTGGCGATGGAGTACGTTTTCTTTCCCCTCTCAAGTCTGAAGTTTTACATAACTGTTTTTCTGATGGCCTTGCTCACGGGATTGTATTCAAACCTGATTCAGAAATACACTGTGGACTATAAGCGTATGAAAGAAATTCAAAAGAGAGTTTCTGAGTATCAGAAGGAATACATGGAAGCCGTGAAGCAGAAAAATCAGTTCAAGCTAAAGCAGCTGGAAAAGAGGAGTGAAGAAATTAGAATGCTTCAGAGCGAGCTAATGAGCATGCAGTTCAAACCCATGTCCTACACTTTCTTGGTTTCAATACCAATCTGGGCATGGCTCTGGGAGAAGGCCTACTTTAGTTATCAGCACGTAAAATTCGGCACTACGACTGAATTCTTCAAGTTGAATGATTCGCTGTTCTACATCACTACCCCATTTTGGGGAACAATCCATGTAAGTGAAATTCACGCCATATTTCCGTGGTGGATACTCTGGTACATGCTCTGCTCAATTGCAGTAAGTCAGCTAATTAAGAAGCTTTTGAAGGTGGGTGTGTGAAGATAACGATATCTGGACCTCCGGGAAGCGGAAAAACAACTGTTGCAAAAATCTTGAGTGAAAAACTTAGAATAAGACTTATTTCCGCGGGGGAAGTATTTAGGCGGTTGGCTTTTGAGAAAGGTATGAGTCTAGAAGATTTCAGCAGGTTTGCGGAATCTAATCCCGAAATCGACATTTTAGTGGACAAAATCCAGAGGGAGATGGCAGAAAGGGAGAGGGATGCAATCGTAGAGGGGAGACTTTCTGGATGGATGATAAAGGATGCAGATTTGAGGGTTTACCTATTTGCAGATCCGGAGGTCAGGTACAGCAGGATCTCCAAGAGAGAGGGAAAGGATGTCTCCATAATCAGGGGAGAGACCAAATTAAGGGAAGAAATAGAGAAGAGAAGGTATCAGAAGTTCTACAACATCGATATCGATGACTGGAGAATCTATGATCTTGTAATAAATTCGAATAGAATTTCGGCGGAGAAGATTGCGGAAATCATAATTGCTGCGGTGAAATGATTCTCGCTCGAGAACGAAAATATTTAAATACTTCACTTATATGATGGATTGGGCTTTCGGGTTTATCCAAATGCAAGAAACTCAGTAGACCGGGTTAATGCGCCCGAATAATCTGGGCTCGTAGCTCAGTGGTAGAGCGCCGCCTTCGCGAGGCGGAGGCCGCGGGTTCAAATCCCGCCGAGTCCATTTTTGTTAAAAAATATTGGAATTCAGACAATGCCGTAACCAAACATCACGCTGAAACCAACGTATGCTATCAGGACCATTATGAGCGAATGTTTCATTCCGGCCGATATGCTACCCTCGCCCATAACTCCTGCAACTAGTCCGCCAAACAATCCTTGGAAAATTGCCGCATGCATGAAGACGTTTCTGTAGGTTTCAACGTCAACGTTTTTCAGAATGGAAATCTGGGAAGCACCACCGGATGCCTGAACCTGTGCAGCTGCCTGAGCCAGGGTGGAAAGGAAAGTGGAAGCAATGATGTAGACTATTCCTATGAAAACGAAGAAGGAAACGTAGATGATTACGACGTAGGTGAACATACTTGTAGCCCTCTCCCTTCTCAAAAGCTCTGCACTACTTGCGTCTTTTGCCGAAGTTGTTAGCACTTCAGTAACATTTCCGCTTGATTTTAAAGCCTCATTTAACAGCGCAATTGTTCTGGAGACCTCGAATATTTTCAATCTGTTTGCAAACCTTATCAGAGCATCCCCTAGGCTGACACCCCATTCCAGATTAGCCTTTATTTTTCTGATTTCCTTCTTGAGCGGACTCGTGTCTGTTTTGGCAAGCATCGTAATGGCTCTGTAAATCGACATTCCGCTCTCATTTGCGGAGGCTAGCTTGTTCAGGAATATGGGAGTCAGTCTCATGAAGGTCCTAACGCCTCTCCTGCTCCATTCGTAGAAAAACACAAAGGGCGCAAGTATTATTATAATTGCAATGAATATGTAGTCGTCTATCGCGAAGAACCACTGTTTTGGATCCATTCCCGGAATGTAGGGAGTGGTTGCAAATCCGTATACCATGAATATGAGCCCAATGGGAACCGAAATCGCAAACGCGTAATTTGGATTGCTGCGAATTAGCGATATTGGATTTTTGAGCTTTTTGATTAGCTGCCTAGTTCTAACCTTTTTTTCGATCTCCTTGCTCTTTTCTTTGTCAAGATCCTTTGCCTTTGGAATGTATGTGTATCTTTCCCGTAGATATGGAACTTTTTCCCCTTCGGAGGGTGTCATCAGCTTTATTAAAATCGCGAACATGAAAGAACCGATTGGGATAACCAAATAGATTATTGCGAAAATTGCGATATCGTTCGCACTACCCATAACGGACATCACGGTCTGGATTATTATAAGGAACAGCGGTCCTGCAACAAGCGCAGTTACATATGTTTCTGCCATTAATGCCAGAAATTCTGTAAAGCTCTTCTGGTCTTGTCTGGCCTTTTCGAAATAGAATTCTGCTCTTTCTTCGAAATATTTTGTCAGATCTCCACCGCTGTCTATTATAGTAATGATTCCATGTAGGAAATCTCTTAAGTTTGTGGAGGGTGAAGTCTCTATTGCATCTGCAAGTGCCGTTCTGAGGTCTTTGCCCAGTCCCTCTACCTCCCAGAGAATTCTAGAAGCCTCTTTTGAGATTTCCCCGTAAACCTCATGGTTATCAGAGAGCGATTTTAATATCTGCACCAGGTTCATTCCGCCCCTGCTGAGTGAGAGCATGAATGTAATCGCATGCGGCAGCGTGCGGTCTATCTTGCTCTTTCTGTCGCTGATCACCGTCGATGGATAGATGGCGAATATGAAATTGCCCAGATAGTAAAGAGCGAGTGTTATCAGAATTGATAGAATGCCCACGTAGACGAAGACTCTGTAAAAGTTCCAGTAGGTGGCGTATGGTTCTGGGAGCTGTATCGGGAACAGTGGTGGAACGCCTATAAAGTTGACTACCAGATACGCTATTATAAGCCCTAGAATTGCACCGCAAACTCCAAAGAGGAAAGAGAACATTCTCGCCGTAGCGATGTACATCTCCGGAGGCATTGATATCATTGCTTTTTTCAGATTTCTCTCCAACTCATAGTATTTTGCCTTCTTCTTTTCAATATCCTTTCCAAAGAGCTTATAGCCCAGATAGGTCAGGGAATTTGCCTGCTTAAACATTTTCCCACCCTATTTCTTTTAATATCTTACTGGGCTTACTTTGATAAGTGTGGATTATGTTGCTCACTTTCTTGAAGTCCCTTATGTTGTGGCTGACCATGAACTCCAGAACCCTCCTCCTCCTTTCCAGCTCCTGGTTCAGCTCCGTCACGCTCCAGCCCCTGTGCCTTCTGATCTCCTCCAGCGCCCTGGAGGTTCCGACCATCACGTGCTCGTCCTTGACGCTGTCCCACTGGAACACGGTCGAAGTTCTCAGCATCTTCGTGTGCGGATCCAGGCCGACGATCTCTGCGATCTCCATGTTCCTCCTGACCCTCCTGTCGTTCACGTACGTCTGCGCCTGTATGCTTATTATGTTCAGCGCCTCGAGCATCGCCCTGGGAACCTCTATCGGCGGGTTCTCCAGGCGGTGGATCGCTCCGCTCACGCTGTCGGCGTGGAGAGTTGAGTAAGTTGTGTGCCCCGTCGTCATCGCCTGGAACAGCGTCAGGGCTTCCCTTCCGCGGACCTCACCGACTATTATGTACTCCGGCCTCTGCCTGAGCGCGGCCCTTAAGAGATCGTACATGTCTATCTTCCCCTTCTCCCCGTGGAACGCGTCCCTCGTAACCCCCGGAATCCAGTTCTCGTGCGGGAGCATAAGCTCCCTAGTGTCTTCGATCGTCACTATCTTCGCCCTCCTCGGGATGAAGAGCGATACTGCGTTCATGGAGGTCGTCTTCCCGCTCGCAGTTCCGCCGGCGAAGATTAGCGACTTCTTGTTCTCTATGCAGAGCCATAGATACGCCATCTGCTCGGCGCTGAAGGTCTTCCACGCTATGAGATCCACCGGCGTCACGGGCTCCTCCCTGAACTTCCTTATCGTGAACGTCGACCCATGATCTGTGACCTCCCTCGCGAGCGTTAGCTGTATCCTGCTGCCGTCGGGCATCGTCGCATCCACCATCGGCTCCGCAATGCTCAGATGCTTCCCGCACTTCTGCGCAAGGTTTATCACGAACGAGTCCAGCTCATCCTCGTCTTCGAAGACTATGTTTGTTCTGAGGTTTGTGTA